>JAIBBZ010000013.1 GCA_019694435.1 Pirellulales bacterium | reverse complement strand
TTTAACGTTCTCGCGCTGAATCGCTTCGTAGACCTCGCGCCGATGGACGGGGATCTCGGGCGGCGCGGTAATGCCGAGTCGGACTTTGTCGCCGCGGATGTCGACGATGGTCACGACGATGTTGTCACCGATGATGATGCTTTCGTCGCGCTGTCTCGACAGAACCAGCATCGGGGGGCTCCTTCCTGTCGCGGGCAGTCCTGCCCACTGTTCGCGGCGGCGCGCGGCCGCGCCTCCGATGCGTGAGGAGGGCAGCAGTCGCGGATCGCTACGCGCGGCGGTTGGTCGGGGTGGCGTACCGGGGTAGTGCTTGTCGCTGCGACGGTCGGGCGACCGGGCGGCAGACAGGCTCGTCAGGCGGGGGGCGGACCTGTGGGACTCGCGGCAGGCGGGCAAACGGGCGTCGTCGTTCTAGCCGGCGGGCAAGACGGCGCCGCTCAATCAGGCAGGCAGGGGAATCGGGCGGACAATCCTCCGGATCAGGCGCTCTTCTTCCAAGTGGTCGGGAGTTGCTGGAGTTCGTGCTGCAACGGTTCTTCCGTGCTGGTGATCACCTGCCGACCCAGGCGCCGGCTCAGGTTAATGACCAGCGGTGCTCGCAGGTTCAACGTGATCGCGCGTTCGTTCTTGCCGACAATCACCAGCACCTGCGCGGACTGGACATCCAACAGTTCCAGTCCCGACAACTCGCTGCGCATCACGCGGAGCTGGTAGTGCGGGACAAACCGGCGCGGGCTGACCACGGCAAGCGCCACTTCGGGCCGCTGCGTGCTTTGCAGCCAGCCGAGCACGTCATTTTGTGCGTCGGCCAGCAACACCCAGTGGCGGCATTCTTCGAGCCCGACCAACCCGGCCGGAAACGTCAGAATGTCCTCGACTTCGATCGGAATCGAGCCAAACCGTGTCGTGGCGATTTCCATGGCGATTGCTCCGAACCTTCCTTGGCTTGCTCCCTCGCAACCGAGGGTGCGCGGCTTCAACGATCGCGGGAACTGCTCGTCCGGGCTCCGGCGTCGATGCCGGTTCCTGAGCGTGCGGCCCGCC
Organism: Pirellulales bacterium; assembly: GCA_019694435.1. Classification (NCBI taxonomy): domain Bacteria; kingdom Pseudomonadati; phylum Planctomycetota; class Planctomycetia; order Pirellulales; species Pirellulales bacterium. The sequence continues at coordinate 131,955 of JAIBBZ010000013.1, read as the reverse complement.
CGCGACCTTGCCGCGAAGCATTCTTTGGCTACATCGGCCGCACAGCGCAAAGGGCTATCGGAAAAACCAACACGATTTGCTAGCCCTGCTAGCAAGGCCGCCGGTTTTGGCAAACCTTGCCTGTTGCCGCGAGTTTCTGGGCGGCGAAAACGTGCTGTCGCGCGACGCTGGTAGCCGTTTCCCCGAATTGCATCCTCAGAGCTCACAGACAAGTGCCGATGAAGGAAGTGCCATCTCGTCGTCCGCGGAATAATCAGCATGGCCAGCCTGCGCGCAAAGCTTGCCGCCGCCCGTCAATACCAGCAAACCGGGCGGATGGCCCAGGCCGAGCAGCTCTACCGCCAGATGCTGCAGCAAAATTCGTCGCAGCCCGATGCCCTGCAGTTCCTGGGGCTCCGGGCCTACGAGCGCGGCGAGTTTGAACAGGCCCTGCAACTGCTCCAGCGCGCCGCGCGGCATGCGCCGTCGAATGCCTACGTCCGCGCGAACCTGGGTGCTGCCCTGCAGTCGCTCGGGCGACTCGACGAGGCCATTGCCTGCTATCGCCAGTCGATCTCGATTAATCCCAACCTGGCCCATGCCCATAACAACTTGGCCGTAGCGTGCAAACGGCTGGGGCGGCTCGACGAGGCGATCCAACACGCCGAGCGGGCCATTCGGCTGCGGCCCGATTATGCCGAGGCCCATAGCAACCTGGGCAACGCATTGCGCAGCGTCGGCCGTATCGACGAGGCACTCGCGCAGCAGTTACGGGCGATCGAGTTGCGACCCGACTATGCCGAGGGACAGAACAACCTCGGACTGGTCCACATGTCGCGCGGTGACTTCACCCGCGCGATCGAGTGCTTTCATCTGGCGATCCGCCTGAAACCCACGTACGCCGACGCCTATGACAGCCTGGGCTCGGCGCTGCGCAGCCTGGGGCGCGAAACCGAGGCCGCCGAGGCCTATGCCAAGGCTCTGGAGCTCAATCCCCGCTTTGCGTCGGCCCAAAACAATCTCGGGGCCTTGCTCCATGCGGCCGGCCGCGTGGCGGAATCGGTGCCTTACTATCAAGCCGCGCTGGCGATCGAACCCCAACACGCCTTGGCCCACCAGAACCTGGCCGACGCATTTCACGAGCTCGATGACCTGCCCCGGGCCCTCGCGCACTATCGCCAGGCGGAGCGGCTGCGGCCGTCGGCGCGGCTGCGGATGGTGATGGCCAGTTTGCTGCCGCCGGTCTACTCGTCGATCGAACAGCAAATCCAAGCGCGCGCGCAGATCACTTCGGCCATCGACCAGTTGGTCGCCGACGGTGTGCAACTCGACGCCGAGCGCGACACGCTCCCGTCGCTGTTTTACCTGGCCTATCAAGGCGACTCGGTGCGCTGCCTGCTCGAAAAGGCGGCGCGGTGTTACCGCCCTGCGAACGTACCGCTAGACGTGGAGCCAGGAGCGGCCGGCGTCGATCGTCCGATCCGGATCGGCTTCATCTCACGGTTGTTCAAGAACCATACGATCGGACGATTGAACCAGGGCTTCATCGCCGAACTGTCGCGCCCGCTGTTCGACGTCACGGTCGTTTCGCGCGGACACTACGAGGACGATCTGGCGCGCTTTATCCAGGGAGCTGCCGATCGGACGCTGGAAATCCCCGAACAACTCGCGGCCTCGGCCGAGATGATTCGTAGTTTGAAACTCGACGTCCTGTTCTATACGGACGTCGGTATGGACCCGCTGGTCACGTCCTTGGCCTACCGGCGGCTCGCGCCCGTGCAGGTCGTCGGTTGGGGCCATCCGGTCACCACCGCCAGTCCGGCGATGGACTATTTCCTCTCGAACGCCTCGCTGGAACCGCCGGGAAGCGAACAGGAATACACCGAACAATTGGTGCGACTCTCACGGCTGCCGTCGTATTACTACCGGCCGCAGCTCTCCGGCGCGCGGCGCCCACGCAGCGCATTCGGACTGCCGGCCGACGGCACGCTCTACATGTGCCCGCAAAGCCTGTTCAAATTCCACCCGGACTTCGATGCGCTGATGGGCGAGATTCTCCGCCGCGACCCGCGGGCGCGAATCGTCCTGGTCGAAGCCATGCAGACACGCTGGAACGTCACGCTGCGCGAACGCTTTCGGGCCGGGCTCGGTCCTGTGAGCGATCGGATCGTGTTTGTGCCGCGTGTCTCGACGAGCGATTTCTTGCATCTCCTCAGCCACGCCGACGTGCTGCTCGACCCGTTGCATTTCGGCGGCGGCAACACGGCCTACGAAGGGTTGGGGCTGGGGATCCCGATCGTCACGCTGCCAGGCGCCTATTTGCGATCACGCGTGACCTACGGCTGTTATGAGCAGTTGGGCGTGCGCGATTGCATTGCGACGTCCGCCGAAGAATTCGTCGAACAGGCCGTGCGGCTGGGAACCGACGGAGAATGGCGCCGCCAGGTGAGCAATCGCATTCTCGCGGCTCGCCACGAACTGTTCGAAGACCGCGCCTTGATGGGTGAGTTCGAGGCGTTCCTGTTGCAGGCCGCACGTCAAACTCCGCAGCGGCATTGAATCGCACGAAGCAGGGAAGGTGTCGAGAATGAGCATGGACGAACGAGCTGGGCCGCGTACGAACCTCTCCGAGTTGTTGCTGGCCTGCACGTGCCCAGCGTGTGCGCACCATGTCGCGGTGCCTTTCTATCACGGTGGACACCAGCCGCTGACGACTCTGGCGTGGCCGCGCAGCAGCGCCGCCGCCGCAGCCATGCGGCGTCTGCCGCTCGACTTCGTCAGGTGCGTCGATTGCGGTCATGTCTTCAATCGCGCGTTCGACTACACGGCGGTACCCTATTCCGACAAACCCAATCTGATGTTCAATCGCGGACGCACCTGGGGCACCCATCTGCACCGCGTGGCCACCTTGATGCTGGCCCCCTTGCCCGCCGCGCCCACGATCGTCGAGGTCGGCTGCGGTGACGCGCACCTGCTGCGCTCGCTCGCCGAACTACGTCCCCAGGGACGCTATGTCGGATTCGATCCGCACGCGGTTCCCGACACGCGCCATCACGATGCCGGGATCGAAGTGCACGCCGCGTTGTTCGACCCGGCCGTGCACATGGCCGAATTCCGGCCCGACCTGATTGTGAGCCGGCACGTGCTCGAGCATCTGACCAACCCGCTGGGCTTTCTCCAGTCGCTGGCGTTTGCCGCGAGCTGGGAAGGAGTCGAAACGCGCCTGTTCATCGAGGTGCCGTGCATCGATCGAGCCCTGGCCCTGGGCCGGACGGTCGACTTCTTCTATGAGCACAACTCTCATTTCACCAGCCAATCGTTCGGCCGGCTGCTGGCGCGCTGTGCCTCGCAGGTCGAGCTCGTCGAGCGCGGCTACAACGACGAGGTCGTCTATGGCCTTGCCCGGTTCGCGCCGCTACTCAGGCAGACGCAAACCGCGCACGAAGCGTTGGCCTTTGCCCGGCAGGCCGCCACGGCCAGCGCGCGCGTTCGCGACGAGTTGACCCAACTGGCTCGGAGCGGTCAGCGCATCGCGATCTGGGGTGGCACCGGCAAAGCCGCGGCGTTCATCAACCAATACGCACTCGATGCCGCTCGCTTTCCGCTGGTCGTCGACTCCGATGCGGACAAGGCCGGGACCTACGTGCCCGGCACGGGCCAGGAGATCCGCCATCGCGATTACTTGCTGAACCACCCGGTCGACGTGGTGCTGGTCGCGACGCAGTGGCGCGTCCACGACATTGCGCTGGAGATGCAGCGACACGGGATTCAGCCGCGCCAGATCCTGATCGAACATCAGGGCCGGCTGATCGACTTTGCGAACGGCCATCATCCCTATCGACCCGAGACTCCGTCGCCGACGCCGACACGGGGCCAGCAAGCGGGGCCCGCTCCCCATTTGCCGACGTGGTCGGTCGAGTCCGGGAACGCCCTGGCGTAGGCGCCAACCGGGTGTCCGGGGCGAATTGGTGATCCGGCCGCCGCTGGTCAGCGCCCCGAGGCGACGTGCCTACCTTGCGGGGCCACGTGCCGCAAAGGCCTGCTTCCCCCGGAGCCCTGGATGCTTACAGATAGTCGAGCAGCGTGAGCTGCTTGAGCTGGCCAATCATTTGCAGCGCGGCCTGAAAAGCCGCCTGGCGCGCCGTATATTCGGAGAACGCCTGGGCCAGGTCGATATCGAGCTCGTTCGATAGCGAGTCTTTGAGCTCGATGTCTTCATCCTCGAGCCGCAACTGCATGTCGTCGAGCGCCTGCTGCCTGGTGCCCAGGTCGGCGCGAGAAAAATTGAGCTGCGACTGCGCGTCGTCGAGCAATTCGATGGAGCGTTCGATTTCCGAGGTGTTGTTGGTTTCCAGCGCGGCCCGCAGCCGGACCAGCGCCGTAAAGACGCCGGACGTCTCGAGCGGATTGACGTCGGTACCGTCGAGCAACTCGGGTTCGCCGCCGGCGGTGGTCGACGTAGCCGCGAGGTCGGTGATCAGACCGCTCCCGTCGTTCGGCGTCCCGTCGGTCGAGACAAGCGTCGCGTTGAACAGTTGTCCTGCCACGGGGTGAACCGAGATCAGGTCGATCACGTCTTGGGCCGTCGTCGTCGCCGGGTCTATGCCCACGACGATCGTCTTGAGCGTCGTACTGACCGCCAGGTTCTCCGAGCCCGGTCCCAGTCCCGTGTCGACGAAGCTGATCACATAGTCGTTCAGCGCCGTCCCCGGCGTTTCGGCGGTGAGCAGAATGTCGTTGTTCGCACCCGGCAGCGCGAGCGTCGCCGTGGCCGCGACGGCGGGGCTCGTGGCCGTAGATTCGTCGCTGCCGCGCGGGATCAGCCCTAGCGCCCAGGCCGCTTCGCTGAGGTTGGCCCGGCGAATGGTCAGCTGGTCGGGAAGGTGCTGATTGTCGTCGACCAGCCGGATGCCGTTGCCCACGTCGACGAACTCGGCGGTCAAGTGGCTGGCACCCGCCGGGTTGTCGACGTGATTGTTGATGCGGTCCAAGACGTCCTGCACCGTCACGGCGCCGGTCAGATCAATCGCCAGCTCGACGCCGTCGTTGCGAACGATGGTCAGATCGGCGCCCTCGACCGTGGGGACCCCTCGGCCATAGTTCAAGCTCGACAGCAACGTGCCGGCATGCAATGTCCGCAGTCCCAAGTCGGTCGCGGTAGTTCCGCCGTTCTCGCCAATGGTGAAATCGGCGCCGCTGGTCCGCGAGCGCACGTTGATGCCCGTACCTGCGGCATTGATCTCCGCCTGGAGGTCGGCGGCCGAGCCGTTGATCGCATTGAGCAGATCCTCGACCGTCTCGGCCTGTGGAAAATCGATCACCGTGGTGCGATTGTTGTTCGTCACCAGGAGCCCCGACGATTGATCGAGCTCGACGCCCGAGCCGCCACTCGTCACGGTTACATTGGCGGGCTCGGCGAGCGAGTCGAGCAATTTGCCGCTGCCGTCGTTGCCCGTCTCGCGCGGGTCCAGTTCGGCGGAAAACTGGGCCGTGGCGTTAATTGCGTTGATCACCTGCTGGGCCGACGATAGGCCGGACGCAATCGTGACGGTCAAGGTCTTGTTGAGCGGGTCGCTGTCGTCGTAGACGGCCGTTTCGAAACCGAACGCCGCGCCGCCGCCGTCTACGAACCGCACCGTCACGTCGTTGAAGTCGACGCCGCGGTCGCGGGCCGTGATGATCAAGTCGTTGTCCGCACCGGCCGAACGCACTCGGGCGCGGGCCCGAGTGCCGAGAATGTCGTCCAACCGCGTCGTCCGGGTGACGACCGGATCCAGATCGCCGGAGAGGATCGGCCCCGTGTCAGCCGCCGTATCGCGACGGATGCCGAGTTCGCTGGCCGTGCTACCGCCGCCGGCTTCGTGAATGGTGAGCGCCCCGCCTCCGGCGGCATCGAGTTGCACTTCGAGACCCGAATCGCTCAAGGTGACCAGCAATTGCCGGTTGGTCGGAGGGTTGGCCTCGAGCAGGCGCACGATGTCGCCCACGGTCTCCGCCTTGGTGAGGTCGACCAGCCTGGTCGAAGTGCCATCGGAGACCGAGACGCTGCCCGGCGTGATGCCCTGCCCGCCGCGCAAGTCGGCCAGTTTGGTGTCGAGCGTAATCGACGGATTGAAATTGGCGACGCTGATCACCTGGTCGGACAGGCCGCCGAAGACTTCCACGCCGTGCAGGTTCGTGTCGAACAGCAGGTCGAGGTCCGAATAGCTCTGCAGCTTGACCTCGTCGCCTGCGTACCGGACCGTGCCGCCGGAGTGCTCGTACGGAGTGATCGTGGGATTTCCACCGGCAAACAGCGCCCGCCCGCGGAAACGGTGGTTGCCGATATCGACCAGTTGCTGCAGCGCGCGGTCGACCTCGATGGCGGCCGCCTGGCGCTCGGCATCCGTGGCTGTCGAACCGACGACCGAAATGGCAGTCCCGCGGATCGCAGTCAATTGCGTCGAAACATTGCCCAGCGCCGTGTCGCTGGCCGACAAGTAGCTCTGATTGGTCTTGAGATTCGTCTGCACCTGGCCGCTGCGCTCGAGCAGTCGCTGCAGCTGGACCGCCCGCAGAGCGGCGGGGGCGTCGTCGCTGGGCGTTTCGATCCGCCGGCCCGTGCTCACCTGGCTCTGGATGCGCAGCAGCGCCGCCTGATCGACCTGGACTTGCGTGAGCAACCGTTGGCGCACCAACTGGTCGCTGATTCGGGTCGACGGGATGGGAGTGATGCCGGGCATGAGTTAGATCGACACCAGGATGCCGAGCAGTTCGTTGATCGTGGCGATGTACTTGGCCGATGCCTGAAAGGCGCGTTGGTAAGAAATCAACCGCACGGCCTCTTCGTCGATGCTCACGCCGCTGATGGCCAATTGCTCGCCGCGGAGCGATTCCTCGAAGACCGAATAGCCATCGGCCACCGCGCGGCTGACCGAAGCGTTCTGCGTGACGCTGCCGGTCAACTTGTCGTAGAGCACCTCGAGCGTGTCGCCGCCGGCCGAATCGAGCGGGCGATTCAGGAATCCGGCCAGATCGACGCCGTTGAGCGTGTCGTGGCCGATGCCGTCGCGGCTGGCGGCGAATTTGCTGGGATCGTCCTTGATCGGTTGCGACACGCCCAAATCTCCGGCCGCGCTGCCCGAGAAAAACACGTTCAGTCCCAGGGCCGCCAGGACTCCGCTCGAATCGTTGCGAAAGGCAAATTGCTGCTCGCTCGACTCGCGATCGATCTTCAGCCGGCGGTCGGCCGTAATCTGGGCCGAGATGCCGTCGATGGCGTCGAGCGCCGTGGCCAGCGAATTGAGCGACGTATCGTCGTCGAGCCCGTCGAGATCGATGGCGACGTCGTGCGTCTCCGTCAACTTCGTATTGACGTTGTAGACCAGCACCTGAAATGAACCATGCTCAGGCGTGAACGGCAGCCCGGCCGCGTCGAGCGGTTCGTCGACGTCGTCGACAGGCCGTTCGCTCGTGAGCGAGGTATAGCCGGTGAGACCCTGGCCCGACGAAAAGATGCGATTGAATTCGTAGGCCAGCGACTTGGCGAAGCCGTCGAGCTGATCGGTGAAATTGGTCAGAATCTCATCGCGCGCGGCGACGAGCCCGCCCACCTTACCGCTCGACAGGTCGAGCGGCGAATCGGTATCGGCGATCCGCAGGTCGCCAATGGTCAGGCCGTGATCGGTCCGTTCGGCGATTTCCACGCTACGGCTGAGCCCCTCGAACACGAGGTAGTCCCCGCCGCTGTAGACGTTGACGGCGCCGCTATCCTGCTCTTGTACCTGGATGGAGATCAGTTCGGAAAGATTCGACAAGGCGACCTCGCGCTGGTCGCGCAACCCCACCGCGTCGCTCTTCGACACCGAACCGCCCTCGGTGCGGACGATCTGCACGTTGAGCGTACGAATTTCCTCGATCAGGCGATTGATGTCTTCCTTGGCGCCGATCACCTGCTGGTTGACGTCGCTACGAATGCTGTTGGCGCGGCTATAGGTGCGATTGATCAGACCGCTGAGCGTTTGCCCCTTGAGCGATGCCAGATTGCGCACTGAGACGCTTTCCGGCTGATTGAGCACTTCTTGGACGCTGTTGAAGAACTCGTTGAGCGACGAGCTGATGTCGGTGTCACCCAGCTCAGAGAGCAGGCCCTCGAGCTGCGACAGGACCTTGGTCTTGGCGTCGGCGCCGGCCCGATCGCTGCCTGCGCCGCGAAGCCGCTCTTGCAGGAACTTGTCGACCTTCTGGCGGATCGAATCAACTTCGACCCCCAGGCCCAGCGTGAGATTGCCGAGCCGCTGCGCCGCCGCCGGAACGAAGACGACCTCTTCGCGCAGGTAGCCTGGCGTATTCGCGTTGGCGATGTTCTGGCCAACGACTTGCAGGCCCACTTGCTGCGCGCGAATCGCGTTGTTGGCCAGTTGAATTGAGCCGAACAGAGACATCGCGGCACCCGGCGTGGAAAAGATCCGCCTGGATTGACTAGGCTGCCTGGTCGAGTAAGGCGCCTTGCTGGCCCGAGGGGGGCCCATTTCCATATGTCGGCCGTGGCTTGCCGCCCGTAGCAATAATCTCCAACAGTTGGGCCAAGTGCACGATGCTGCGCTGTGCTAGCACCCAATTGGCCAGGCACTGGTGCTGCAGCAGTCGCCACCGCGCTCCCGATTCGACCAACTGGGCCCGCAGCGGCTTGGCTCGCTCGACGGGGAGCGCCGCCGCTAGCGAGCGGATGCTGTCGGCCGGCAGCGCATCGGCCTGGGCCTGTACCAGCAATTGTGCGCGGCGTTCGTGGCACGATTGCAACCGACCGACGATGGCCTGCTCGCGATCGTGCATCGCGGCCAGCCCCACCAGATCGGTTTTCACGAGCAGGCGCCGTTTCTCGTCGAGCAGCCCGAGCAGTTCGCCCTGCACGGCGGCCAGCTCGTGTAGCAGTCCGCCGATTTCGTCGTCCCAGGTGGTGTCCATACCGGCTCCTTCGAGCGTGCCGCTACGTGTGCGGACGAGGGGGGTGATTCTGCGAAACTCGAGCTCGACGCCTAGCTACGGGTCAGGCGAAACAGTTGATACATGCCTTCCGTCAAGCCGCCGGCATTGTTGCGGGCCAGGTCTTGCGACAACGTCTGATCGAGCTGACCCTGAAACATCTCTTCGGCCCGGCCGCCGTTGAAATAGGCGGCTTTGCCCACGGTCTTGCGCATCGCGCCGAGCAGCTGGCCATAGAACGCCTCGCCGACGAACTGGTCAAAGGCGGCGCGTTCCTCTTGCTCGCCGGCCCGCGCCAGCTTCGCGGCATCGGCTGCCGGCGGCGCGGCCGAAAGCCGGGCATAGGTGTCGAGCGCAGACGGCAAACCCGCGGGGCTGATCGTGTTCATCTTGGACTTTCCTGACGGCTGGATCGGGTGCGGGGCGCTGCCGAATGCCTACTCGACGATTAACTTGGCGTGCAGTTTTCCGGTCCGATCGAGACCTTTGATGATCTCGATGATGTCCTCGTTCGGCACCTTCACGGCGTTCAACGACTCGAGCAGCGCCTGCAGCTTGGCCTCCGGCCGCTTGAGCCCGGGCGCCACGGCCACGAAGCGATCGCCCGTCGGCGGCGCGCCGGTTTGCACGACGACGTTCTTGTGCGTGACGACGACGGGCCCGATTTCGACGTCGCCGTCGACCACGATGCTCCCCGTGCGCTCGTTGATCACGACACGGGCCTCGGTCTGCACTTCCAGCAGCGGCAAGCGCATCACCTCGGAGACGAACAGCACCGGGTCATTGCGATAATCGGCCGGAATCATCACTTCGACATTGACCGAGTCGATGGCCCGGGCGAGGTAGCCGTCGTTGTTGGCGATTTGCAATTGCGAGTTGATGGCTTCGGCCACGTCCGAGGCGAGCTCGAAGTTCGCATGATTGCGGTCGAGCACGAGCGTCAGCCGGTCGTCCTTCGTGAAAGGATTGAAGAAATCCTCTTCCAGCCGGCAACCCTGATGGATCTTGCCCGTGGTGGGTGTCGCGGCGTCGTCGAGCGAGATGGGGCCCGTCGCGAAGGCGAACACGCGCTCGCTTTCGATATCCGGCCCTTGTAGCGGGGCGAGGAACAACTGTCCGCCGGCCAGGCTCTTGGCGGCGCCGATCGAGCTGATGGTGCAATCGATTTTGTCGCCCTGCCGCGCGCCAGTGGGCGGAATCGTGGCCGTCACCATCACCAGCGCCACGTTTTTCGCGTCTTTCAATTCCAGCGGCCCGCCCTTGCCGACGGGATTGCGCATCAATTGCAGGGCGGTCGCCAAGGGGCGGATCGTGGGCAAGAACTGGCCGCCGTCGCCGGTCCCTTTGAGACCGATGACCAGACCGATGCCCTGCAACGTGTTCTCTTCCTGGCCCTTGACCCGGCAGATGTGCGAGATCCGCGTGGCGGCCACGGCCCGCGGCGCGCCCAGCACCGCCAGGCACATCAAGGCCGCGAGCAGGATGATCATCAGGCGTCGATCCATGACGGCACCGTGTACAGCTTAGAAGGGTTGATAGCGATCGAGGATGCGCAGGAACCAGCCGCGGCGATAGCCGTCGCGCACGCTGCCGACCTCACGCTTGACAATCCGCAGCTCGGCGATGTCTTCGCTGAGTACCGTGTTGTTCGGCAGCACGTCCTCGCGGCGCACGATCCCGGTGAGCGACTGTTCCCAGACTTCTTCGTTGATCTGAATCGTACGATGGGCCTCGAGCACCAGGTCGCCGTTGGCGCGGATATCGACCACCGTGGCGGCGATGCGGAACTTGAGCCCGTCTTGCGTTTCCAAATCCGACTGCGTGCGGAACGTACTGTTCAACTGGCCTCGGATGCGCGGGTCGCCGTCTTCCTGCGGTGCCGGCTTGAGGGCGAAGTCATCGAGCTTAATCCAGTCTTGCAGCCGGGCATCGAGGTTCGACGTCTTGCGGCGCTGGACCTCGCCCTCGCTGATCAACTGCGACTTCTCGTCGACGATGACCGTGATCTTGTCCTGCACGCGGATATCACGGGGCGGCTCGACCTCGAGAAAGGTCCACGAAGCGTCGCGCAACGTCAGTTCGGTGCGCATCCGCGGATCGCCGAACAGGCTGGCGCTTTGAGCCAAGACCTGCCCCGGCAGCGCGGCCGCAACGGCGAACAGGCTTGCGAGCAAGGCGATTCTCATCGTGACCTCCGTTTGACCCAGCGATCCGCGCCGGGGCGCGATACAGCGTTGGCTTCGGTCCGCGCGCCGCTGGCCGGCGGCCCACCTGTCAGGCGAACCGTGGCTGGGCGATTGCTGGCGTTACGCTGCGCCGTCCAGACCGCCGTGGGCTCGGACGGCGACGCCGGCGATGCGGCCAACTGCACGGGCGGGGTCGGTTGCCTGGCCGCGTGATTCACTGTCGGCTTCTGCGCGGGCAGCGGCGAGACCGGCGCGGGATGGTTCGGCTCGGCAGGCGCCGGCTCGGGCGTACTCATCGGCATCGCCACCGCCCGGGCATAAACCTCGACGGTTTGTACGCCGGTGACTCGCGCGAAATAGCTCTGCTTGGCTCCGATCGCTTCGACCGTGATCACGTCGCCCTGACTGCCGTCCTGGCGAGCCCGGGCATTGGTCTCGACCGACACGCCGCCGCTGACGGCACGCACCGTGACAACTTCACCGCGACGCACGAGCAACGGGCGTCGCACGGACCGTTCAGTGACGGGATTCCCCTCGCTGATCGCCGCGGCGGCCTCGTTGCCGATGACATCTTCGATGGCCTGGAAGTATTGTTCGCCAGCGTTCGTGCGTGGGGGCACTTCGAGGCGTACGTCGGTGGCTTGAATGATCGCGCCGCGGACGATCGGCGCCGCGGCCACGACGATGGCCGCCGGCAACCTCACCTCGGCCGTGACGATCAGCTCGACGGGTTGTTCGTCGATCATGCCCCGAGCCAGGAACTGCTGCCGCCCGACCCAGGGGGCCGCTCCGCCCGAGATGTGCCAGGCTGTAATGCGGCCGACGGTGACCGGCATGCGGCTCACCTCGATCTCCAGCGACAAGCCCTCGGTCGGCAGCCCCTGGTTCGCGAGGTACGCGGCAATGGCGTGCTCGAGCGTGGCTTCGACCTGTTGTCGCCGGGCGATTTGCTTCCCTTCGCGTTCCGCCTGAACTTCGGTCTGGGCGGCCCCCAAGATGGTGACCACGCTCGAGCCCGAGAAGACACACTGCTTGAGATCGGTGCCGCGGCGAGCAAGCACCTGGCGCAATTCGGTGGCGGTCAGCAAGCGTTTCTGACCAGATGCCGGCGCAGGGAACAACTCGATCGATTCCCAACGTTGTAACTCGGCAACATCGGTCGTGCGGACCTCGGCCACGTCGCCCAGTGTCACCAGGGCAGATTTGGGCTGGCATTCGCGTCGCAACTGCACGTCGGCCGCGCGCCCTGCTGTGGCCAGACAGCAGATGGTCAGGACCGCGCCGGCTGCCAGCCGCGTAGTTTGCCCGATTCGTACTCGATACAAGCGATTCATTCGCGTTGCCTACTCTGCTTAGAACCGCCGCAAGTTGCCGATGAGCTGCAGCATCTGATCGCCGGCTTGCACGGCCTGCGAGTTCAGCTCGAAGGCCCGTTGCGTGGTAATCAAGTCGATCAGCTCGCGCACTGGCTCGACGTTCGAAGCCTCGAGAAAATTCTGACGCAACGCGCCAAAGCCGTTCTGCTGCGGGTTGTCCAGCAGCGGCTGGCCCGAGGCGTCGGTTTGCGCGTACATGTTTTCGCCCAGCTTGAGCAGACCTTCGGAATTGATGAACCGTGCCAATTGCAACTGGCCCACCTGCGACAGCCCCTGTTGACCGGGCTGACGCACCAGGATCTGTCCCGAGCTCGTGATCGAAATGTCGGTCGTGTCCTGTGGGATCGTGATCTGCGGTTCGATCAACCGGCCCGTGCTTGCCGAGCCGACGACCAGGCTGCCGTTGGAGTTGATCGACAGGTTGCCGGCGCGCGTGAAGAGGATCGACCCCGAGCCGGGATCCTGGACCTGAAAGAACCCTTCACCCTCGATGGCCACGTCGAGCGTGCGGTTCGTTTCCTGAAACGCACCCTGCTGAAAGTCGGTCTGGGTGCTTTGCACACGCGTGCCAAGCCCGACCGAGATGCCCGTCGGCGTGAACTGGCCGTTGTTGTCCGGCAGCCCCGGCAGGATGTACTGGCGGTAGAACAGGTCTTCGAAGTTAGCCCGGGTCTTCTTGTAAGCGGTCGTATTGACGTTCGCCAGATTGTTGGCGATGACGTCGAGCTTGGTTTCGAGGGCTTCCATGCCCGTCGCAGCCGTGTAGAGCGTTTGAATGCTCATGCGTTTAAGCCCGTGTCGAAAGTTCTAGGGAGTTGAATTACTCGGATCAGGCCCGAAGGACGCGGCTGGTCAGGCCGCCGATCATCTGGTCCTGGTGTTTGATCAAAGTCACATTGGCCTCGAACGCCCGCGACGCTTCGATCAGGTCCATCATCTCCAGCGTGGGCTTGACGCCCGAGCGTTCGATGAATCCCCGGGCCACGCTCCGATCACCCTGCGCGATCGGCAGCAACTCGCCGCCGGGCGCAAACAGGTTTTCGCCGACCTTTTGCAACTGACCGAGCGATTCAGGCTCGACCAAGGCCAGGTTCACCCGGCTGCCGGCCTGCAAGACGCCGCCATCGGGAGTGAAGGTCCACGGCGCATCGGGGGTGATGACCACCGGGGTGCCGGCGTCGTCGAGCACCGGGTAGCCTTCTTGAGTCACCAGCTGGCCGGTACCGCTGAGCGAAAAATTGCCGGCGCGCGAGAGGAAATCGCCCTCCGGCTTGCGGATCATGAAGAACCCGCGGCCGTTGATCGCCAGGTCGGTCGGCAGGCCCGTGTGCTGCATGGGGCCATTGGAGAAGTCGGTCTTGGTTTCGCGCACCGCGACTCCGCCGCCCAGATCGTTAATCGTGCCCGACCCTTGTTCGTCGAGACCGCGGGCGGTCGTTTCGGCATAGCGTGCCTGGCAGACGGCCAGATCGCGCTTGAAGCCGGTCGTATCGACGTTGGCCAGGTTGTGGGAAATGACCTCCATCCGCCTGGCTTGCGCGGCGGCGCCTTCGGCCGAGAGATAAAGTCCGTAGGGCATCGTGTCGTACCTCGTCGCAATGCGTCGGTCGTCCTTGCCGACGCCCGGCTGTTAGCAAGGTGCGTGCCATGGCGCGTGGCGGGCGTCGCCATGCAGATGCGCCAGCGTGACTAACCGTTCGAGCGCAAGCGACTTGCGCAACGGTGCAGAAAAATTTCCGCGTGCGCGCCGGTCGAACGGCTCAAGACGACGATCCGGCATGAGTTGCCGGTTGCGGCGCACGATTCGCCGATTCGGCAAGATCCGCCTATGCACCGTCCTGCGGCGGGATGCCCGAAGCTCGGGCCGAATGAATCAGTTCCTCGGCACCCTGTGCCAGCAACTGCTCGGCGAGACGCCGGCCGAGCGCTGCGGCCTCATCGAGCGCCGCGTCGCCACGCGCCGCGAGTTGCCGGCGACCGTCGATCGCCAGCACGCGCGCAGCAAGCTGCAAGCGTCCCGCCGGTGTCACCGTGCCCAGCGCCGCGACGGGTGCCATGCAGCCGCCACGCAGCGCCGCCAGCAGGGCCCGTTCTGCCAGCACGCTCGCATGCGTGGCCGCGTCATCGAGCGCCCGCAGGCACGCGCGCGTTGGCTGGTCCTGCTCGCGCGTTTCGAGCCCTAGGGCCCCCTGTCCCACGGCCGGGAGCATGACGTCCGGCGGCAGTACCTCGGTCACGTGCTGGGACAATCCCAACCTGGCGAGGCCCGCCTCGGCCAGCACAATGGCGTCGTATTGCCCCTCGTCGAGCTTTTTCAACCGCGTGTCGACGTTGCCGCGAATGTCCTCCATCCACAGGTCCGCGCGACGGTGCCAGAGCTGGGCGCGGCGCCGCAAACTGCCGGTGCCGACGATCGCTCCCTCGCGCAGCCGCTCCCACGAGGCGGCTTCGCGGGCGATGAGCACGTCGCTCGACGAGGCGCGGGGCGGCACGGCGGCCAGGGTCAGCCCTGGGACCGGCTGTGTCGGCAGGTCCTTCAGGCTGTGCACGGCCAGATCGATTTGCCCGTCGACGAGTGCGCGCTGGATCTCTTTGGTGAACAACCCTTGGCCACCCAGCGAGCCCAGCGGACCCGCTTTGACGTCGCCGCGCGTGACGATCTCGACGAGCGTCACCTCGACGCCCTGCTGGCGCAATTGATTCGCTACCCAGTCGGCCTGCCAGCGCGCCAAGGCGCTGCCCCGGGTACCCAGTCGGATTCGTGACGCGGATGTCATAGGCCCAAGTCTAGCCCGGCCGGCGACTCTTGGGCATGGTCAGTACGGGCCACGGCGACCACGCCGATCCAGCCGGCACCCGCGCGTCGCAGGGTCCGGGCCAATTCGTTGACCGTGGCGCCCGTCGTGAGGATGTCGTCGACGATGATCACCCGCTGGCCTGCGACGTCTTCCGGGCGCCGCACGCGAAAAGCATCGGCCACGTTCCGCTGCCGTTGATGGGGCAGCAGCCCGACCTGTGGCGACGTCGGCCGGCGCCGGACGACGCTGCGGCGCGCCAGCGGCAGGTTCAGCCGCCGAGCCAACGCCGTGCCGACGATCTCGGCGCTATTGCTGCCGCGTTGCCAGCGTCGCTGCCAGTGGAGCGGCACGGGCACAATGCGGTCCGCCCACCAGCGCCGGACCTGGTCGTCGAGCCGTGCGGCACAGAGCGCTCCGATGGCCTGGGAAAGATGGTCGTCCGACGAGTGCTTCATCCGCAGCAGCGCCTCGCGCAGCAGCCCGTCGTAACGACCAAAGGCGGCCGCGGCCTGGAACGACACCTTGGTCTCGCGGCAGAAGTAGCAGCCATCGCGCGGCTGCAAACGGTCGCCCGTCGTCAAGACAGCAGCACAGCGCAAGCAGCGTAGCTCACCAGCGCCCGTGCTCAGCCCAAGCTTGCAAGTGCCGCAGAGCATCGGCGGGCAACTGGCAGCCAAGTCGGTAGTGCACAACGCGCAGCGCGGCGGCACGATCAGGTCGACCAGGGCCCCCAACCAGCCGGGAGCGGATCTTGACCACGGCTGTTCGGCGGCCGTCGGACCTGGCTGGGTTGCTGTCATTGCCATCATCTTGGCCGCCATGGCGACGCTGCGTCCAGCTGCCCGAGCGTGCCACCGCATGGCCCGGCCGACCTTGACCCGCGCCGCGCAGCTTTCCTATGCTGCCAGTCTCATCCGGCAGCCACTCGAAATGTCGCGAGTTTAATACCATGTCCGCGCCTATAAAACTCAGCCAGCGCGCGCAGCGAACGGGTCCGCAACCCATTGCCGAGCTGATCAACAAGGCGCTGGCCGATCCCGAGTTGATCTCGCTGGCCGCCGGGTTCGTCGATCAGCGGACGCTGCCCGTCACCCCCACCAGCCAGGCTTTTGATCTGTTGCTGAAAGACACGGCCCATACCCAGGCCGCGCTGCAATATGGCTCGACGCCGGGGCATCCCCCCTTGCGACAGGCGGTGCTCGACCGCTGGCGCGACGCCGACGGCGACCCCGAGTGCCAGCGCGCGATCACCGCGCGACAGGTCCTGATAACCGCCGGCAGCAACCAATTGCTTTATGTGCTCGCCGACACGCTTTGCGACCCGGGCGACATCGTGCTCTGCGCGGCGCCCACCTATTTCGTGTTCATGGGCGTGTTGCGCGGCGCCGGCGCGCGGGCCTACGGGGTCGAAACCGATGCCGACGGCATGGTGCCCGAGGCGCTTGAAGAATCGCTGCGCGAGATCGACCGCGCCGGCGAGCTGTCGCGCGTCAAGGCGATCTATGTGGTCAGCTATTTCGACAATCCGGGCACCAAGACGCTGGCCGCTGCACGACGGCCGCAACTGGTCGAGATTGCCCGACGCTGGTCGCGCCACCACCGCATCTATGTGATCGATGATGCGGCCTATCGCGATCTGCGGTATCAGGGCGACGACATTCCCAGCCTGCTCGCCTACGACGATGCGTGCGACACAGTCATCCTGACGCACACGTTCAGTAAGTGCTTTGCGCCCGGTGTGCGCACCGGTTATGGAATCCTGCCCGTCGAACTCGTCGGGCCGGTCAATGCCCAGAAGGGCAACCTCGATTTCGGCGCGCCGAATCTCGTGCAATTTCTGCTGCTCAACGTCCTGCAGCAGGGGTTGCTCGAACCGCACCTGGCCGAATTGCGAACTGCGTACCAGGTGAAGCTCGACGCCATGTTGGACGCGCTCGACGAGCACCTCGGCGACGTGTCTGATGCGCGTTGGTCGCGGCCCACGGGCGGGCTATACACCTGGCTCGAGTTGCCCGAAGGACTCGACACGGGCCCCGACGGACCGCTATTCGAGCGGGCCCTGGCGGAAAAGGTGCTGTACGTGCCGGGCGAACATTGTTTTCCCAGCGAAGGTTGCGGCACGCGGCGCAACGGCATCCGCCTGACGTTCGGCGTGCAGCCCCCGGTGCGCATCCGCGAGGGAATTGCCGCATTGGCCCGCGCCGTGCGTGGCGCCATGGCAGTGGTTTAATCGGTCCGGGTTGGGGTTTGATCGGTCCGGGTTTGCCAGAGCCCGACACGGCGCTGGCTCGATTCTGACTTGCCGCTGGAGACCGTCACGGATGAAGGTCATCGATCGTTACCTGCTCCGGCAGTTCGTGCAGGTATTCGCGATCTGTTTCTTGAGCCTCACGGGGCTGTATGTCGTCTTCGACATGTTCAGCCACCTTGACGAGTTTACGGCGTTTTCGTCGAAGCACGGCAGCCTGTGGACTACGCTCGCCCAGTTCTACGGCGTGCGTTCCGTCGCGTTTTTCGATCGCACCAGCGGAATCCTGGCACTGATCGCGGCGATGTTCACCGTCACCTGGATTCAGCGCCACAACGAGCTCACGGCGCTCATGGCGGCCGGCATTTCGCGCGGGCGCGTGGTGCGGCCCATCCTGGTCGCGGCAGTCGTGATCAGCTTGCTGGCCGCAGTCAACCGCGAATTGGCGATCCCCTTGCTGCGCGCGCCCTTGAGCCGCGAGGCCCGCGACCTGAGCGGCGCCCAAGGACGGGAAATGAAGCCGCGTTACGACAACGAAAGCGAGATCCTGATTCGCGGGCAGAAAACCTTCGCCGATCAACAGCGGATCGACCGGCCCAGCTTTCTGGTGCCGTCCATGCTGGAAGAATACGGCAGCGAGTTTGTCGCCGCGGAAGCCTTCTACCGGGCCCCCGACCCCAAGCACAAGCGTCCGGGCGGCTACTTGCTAAGCAAGGTCGAGCAGCCGCCGGGCCTATCCAAGCTGAAATCGTTGATGCTCAAGGACCGGCCCGTGATCATCACTCCGCTCGATGCGCCCGATTGGCTCCAGCCGGACCAGGTATTTATTGTCAGCCAGGTCACGTTCGAGCAGCTCACCAATGGGCCCACCTGGCGCCAATACTCTTCGACGCTCGATTTGATTCGCGGCCTGCACAATCGCAGCCTCGACTTCGGGGCCGATGTGCGTGTCGCCATCCACACCCGGATTGTGCAGCCACTGCTCGACACCACGCTGCTGCTGATCGGACTGCCACTGGTTCTGCGGAGCGACAACCGCAACGTGTTCCTGGCGATTGGTCTGTGCATGCTGGCGACCACGCTGTTCATGCTGGTCAATATGGCCTGCCAGTATCTGGGGTCGATCGCGTTGGTCGATGCGGCCATGGCCGCGTGGTTACCGCTGTTGATCTTCGCCCCGGTGGCGGCGTTCACGATCGACCCGCTCCGGATCTAGCAGCACTGCGAATACTTCGCCGGGCTGCTAGCCGGCTTCGGCCGCATGCCGCTATTCTGGATGCCGTCTTCGGGGGAATGAGTTTCGGCCCGACGGGAACGCGCCGATGATCGATGATCGCCCACCGTGGGTCGAAGGGCTCACGATTCCGCAGGTGTTTGCCCAAACCGTGGCACGGCATGGGGACCAGGAAGCGCTGGTATTCTCACAGGCAGGACTGCGGGCCACTTACGCGGAATTCGATCGATTGGTCTACGAGGCAGCCAAGGGGTTGCTGGCCCTCGACGTGCGCCGCGGCGAACACGTCGCCGTCTGGGGCACGAACGTCCCGGAGTGGGTCATTCTGCAGTTCGCCACCGCGCGGATCGGCGCCGTGCTGGTCACGATCAATCCGGCGTATCGCTCCTTCGAACTCGACTTCGTGTTGCGGCAAAGCGATGCCGTGGCATTGTTCCTGGTCGACCGGTTCAAAAGCTCGGACTACTTGGCCATGCTCCGCGAGGTATGTCCCGAGCTGCCCCATAGTTTGCCAGGAGATTTGCAAAGCGAGCGTTTTCCGCGGTTGAGGGCGGTCGGGGCGCTGCGCGGCGCGGCACCTGCCGGTGTCCTGCCCTGGCACGAGTTGCTCGATCGGGGACGGATGATCGATCGACGCGACCTCGAGCAGGCCTCTCGGGAACTGACTCCCGAACAGACGATCAACATTCAATACACCTCGGGCACGACTGGATTCCCCAAGGCGGCGATGCTGTCGCACCGCAATTTGCTGTTGAACTCGTATTACGTCGGCCAGCGGCAGCGAATGAGCGCGGCGGATCGAATGTGCATCCCGGTGCCGTTTTACCATTGTTTCGGCTGCTCGATGGGGACCATGTGCGCCGTCGTCCATGGCGCGACGATGATCATCCCGGCCGAATACTTCGAGCCGGCCGCCACGCTCGACGCCGTTGAACGCGAACGCGCCACGACGCTCTACGGCGTGCCCACCATGTTCATCGCGCAGCTCCAGGACGCCTCGTTCCCGCGGCGCGACCTGACGAGCCTGCGCTCGGGAATCATGGCCGGCAGCCCCTGCCCGATCGAGATCATGCGCCAGGTCGTCGACAAGATGGGAGTGCGCGAAGTCACGATCGCCTATGGTCAGACTGAGGCCTCGCCCGTGATCACGCAGACCGCCTGGGACGACCCGCTCGAGCTGCGCGTCGAAACCGTGGGAATGCCGCTACCCGGCTTGGAGGTCAAGCTCGTCGATCCCGAGTCGGGTCAAGAACTCAGCGAACACGAGCAAGGCGAGCTATGTGCCCGCGGGCACGCCGTGATGAGCGGTTACTATCAGGACCCGGTCGCCAGCCAGAAGGCGATCGACGCCGAAGGTTGGCTGCACACCGGGGACCTGGCTACGCGGCTGCCGAACGGCTATTACCGCATCACCGGCCGATTGAAAGACATGGTCATCCGTGGCGGGGAGAACATCTATCCCCGCGAGATCGAAGAGTATCTGTTTCGCCATCCGGCCGTCGAACAGGTGGCCGTCGTGGGCGTGCCCGACGCGAAGTACGGCGAGGAATTGTGCGCCTGGGTCAAGCTCAAGCCGGGTGCCAGCGCCCTGCCCGACGAGCTGCGTGAATACTGCCGTCTGGCCTTGGCACACTACAAGGTGCCGCGCTACGTGCAGCTGGTCGCAGAATTTCCCCAGACCGTGACCGGCAAGATTCAGAAATTCAAAATCCGCGAGTGCGTTATCGCCGACTTGGGACTGAGCGAGCCGGAGACGGCATAGCCGGCTGCTCGGGATGGCGCGCGAGCGACTCGTGTTTGCGCACGTCGCGCATCTTCGATTCGTAGTTGTAGGCAAACGTGACGATCGGCCAGGGATGCGGATCGTCGAACAACGGCATCGACTCCAGCGATTGCCGCGCCGACAAGTGCCGCTCGCGGATGTCGTAGATTGCCAGTGCCTTCACGGTTCGCTCGCGGCCGTGTTGGCAATGAATCCAGACGGGATAAGTCGCCGGGTCGTCGAGTATCTGTTCCATCCGTTCGACGCTGTCGTAGTCGACGTTCCAGGTGTCGTTCGGCGGAAACGGCAACTCGATCAGTTTTGCGCCCGCACCTTCGACGGCCCTGCGTTCGCTCAAATTACGATCGCCCATTTCGCCCGGGTAACAAAGATTGACGACCGTCTTGATCTTGTACTTGCGGATCAGCTCGGCGTAGACGTCCGACTCGAGCCACGCGGAACGGTAGACGCGATTCGGTTCGTGTACGGCGAAATGCTTGTAGCGATGCCGTTGATGGAGGACCGCGGCGATCACGAGCAGCGCGATCGCTACGCCCACCATCAGCATCCAACGTCGTTCCAGCAGCTTGACCCAACTCGACGGCATACCTCGCTCCTCGGCCGGCTGGCCGACTGCAGTGCTAGCAACCTTCGCCGCCATAGCGACCGCAGGCATGAATAACCCGTCGTGGCCATCCGCGTCGAGAGCGCTTCGACAAGGACAAACCGGACTTGCCCGCCCCGCGAGCTTCGGCGTAAACCGGGCCGTATGACCGCCACCAAAGCTGCGCACGCCGCTCCGTCGTACCTCGCTACCCGGGCTCGCTTTAGCGCCGCGGCCACCGCGAGGCGCTACCCCGACCGCTGGCGCCCGACGGCGCGCGATCGCCGCGAGCAGGCCTGCATTCTCCAAGGGCTGTCCAGAGTGCCGCGCGGCGCCCGGGTGCTCGACATGCCGTGCGGATCAGGACGCTTGCTCGAACTGCTCACCAAGCGCGGGTTCGACGTGATCGCGGCCGACTTCTCGCTTCCCATGCTGCACCGCGCCGCGGCGACCGATCGCACTTTGGACGAAGCTCAACCGCGGGCGTTCGGACCGCGACTGCTGGCGGCCGACGCGCTCGCCCTGCCTTTTGCCGGCGATGCATTCGACGCCGTGATCTGCAATCGATTATTCCACCACTTTTCCGAATCGGCCGCACGCGTCGGGGTGCTCAACGAATTAGCACGCGTCTGCCGTGGCACGATCGTGGCGTCCTTCTTTCACCGGTCCTCGATGGGCGCCTGGCGATTCTGGGCACGCCATCGGCTGCGAGGTACGACGCCGTCCGATCGAATTCCCATCGCTGCTCAGGTATTTGCCGCGGATGCCCGTGCGGTCGGTTTACGCGTGGACCGGTTTATCCATGTCGCGCGCGGAATTTCGCCGCAGTGTTATGCCGTGTTGCGGCGTCCCTGAATCTCGCGCAGCGCGAACGGCGCGATCCCATCCCACGATGGTCTTCTCTCGAACCCCTCCTTCGGGCCAGAAAGGGAGCGGAACGCGCGTTCCGCGAGGCCAAACACTTTCATCATTCTTAACTCGACTTATGCTCATGTATTGATCCGTCGAGGTCAAATCCGCCGGTCTTGCTCGGCCGGTACCCCGTAGGCCCGCGCGCATGTCCGAACCCCGAACGACACAACGCGCGCTGGGCATCACGTTTGCGATCTGTCTGGCGCTGTCGGCCACGAGCACTCTCTGTGCTGCCGGGGGCGTGCCGTTCTTCCCGGTGCGCTACGTGCTCGATGCCGCGGCCGCGGCCGTGCTCGTGTTGACGGCGATTGCCGTGGTCTTCCGGCATCGCATCTATCGCTATGACCGGGTGATCGTCTGCACGACCGGTGTCCTGCTGATGGCCGTGCAATTGGCCGCCGGCTCCGGCGAATACTGGCTGTTCGGCGACGGGGGCCTCATGGTCGGGACGTCGTTCAAGCGGCTCGTGTTGCAGCCGCTGGCCGACGTGGTGCTCGTGCTCGGTGCGTATGGGTTGTCGTACCTTTACCTTTTCGGTTGGGAACAGCGCAACGACGCCTTGCGCCGCGCCGAGAGCGAGGCCGCGCTGCAATCGAGCGCCGAAATCCTCGAACAACGCGTCGTCGAGCGTACGGCCGCGCTGGAAGCCACGAACAGTCGCCTGCAGGCCGAAATCGAACGCGGCTCGCAAACGGCGGAAAAACTGCGCGGTCAACAGCGCGTGCTCGAGGGATTGCTGGCCGCGCATGATCGTGATCGCCAGATCCTGGCCTACGACATTCACGACGGGCCCGTGCAACTGCTCACCGGCGCGTTGTTTCAGCTCGAGGCGGCCCGCTCGTTGTGCCCGGAGATCCCGCCGGAGGCGCTGGAACAGTTCGTGATGGCCTTGGGCCAGATCCGCCGTGCCCTGCACGATTCGCGGAACGTGATCAGCGGCATGCGGCCCCCCATTCTCGACGAACAGGGGCTGATCGAAGGCCTGCGCTACCTGGTTGCCGAACATCTCGAGGCCGACGGCTGCCCGGTCGAATTTGTTCACCAGGGCGACGGCCGGCGTTTGTCGCCCCTCATCGAAGGCACGATCTACCGCATCGCCCAGGAATCGTTGCAGAACATCCGGCGCCACAGCCGCGCGAGCCAGGCTTGGCTGCACCTGGACATCGGCGCGGAAACCATGCAACTCGAGGTCCGCGACAACGGCGTCGGCTTCCTTTTCCCTTTCGAAGCGCCAAGCACCGGGCGGTTCGGCATGCGCGGAATCTTCGACCGCGCGTCGGCACTCTTGGGCCATGCCTCGATCCAATCGGCCCCTGGTCAAGGCACGCGGGTCGTCGTCGAATTGCCCTGCGTCGATGCCCTGGAACGGGCGATTCGCGACCGGATGCTCGCCGAGGCGACGCTGGCCGAGCGCGAGCGGCTGTACCGGTTGTTGGCCGACCATTCGTCCGACGTCATCGCGCGCCACGCGGCGGACGGCACCGTGCTGTATATCTCGCCTTCGTGCAAAGGGATGTATGGCTACGATCCCGAGGACATCGTGGGCCGGTCCCCCTTTGAAGTGGTCCATCCGGACGATCACGAGCAAGTGCGCGCCAGCATGGCCGAACAAGAGGCGCGGTCCGAGCACCTGCGATTCACGTTCCGTGCCATGAACAAACGGGGCGAAATCCGTTGGATCGAATGCTACGGTCGGCGAATCATCAACGAGGAGACCGGGCAGATCGAATACGTCACGGACTCGCGCGACGTGACCGACCGGCACGATGCCGAAGAGCGATTGCGAACGAGCGAGGAAATGTTTCGTTCGACGATCGTTTCGGCGCCCATCGGCATCATCATCGGTGAAGGCGACCCGGGCAACATCGTCTATGCCAACCCGAAGGCGCGCGAGATGGCCGAGGACACCGACGGCAACATTCTCCGCGGCCAGAATTGGCACCAGCTTTTCGATCCCGTCGAGTTGGAGCGCGCCTTTCAAGCGGTGCTCGCCGGCGTGGTGCACCGCCAGTTCAACGGCATCACCTTGCGAGTTGTCACCCGCAGTGGTCAGGAAAAATGGGTGCGATTCGTCGCCGACATCGCGCGCACGAATGGTCCGTCAGGGCCGCGCCGGATCGCCCTGGCCGAGGACGTCACCGAGACAATTCGCGCCGATGCCGCCCGTCGCGAGGCCGAATCCCGGTTCGCGGATCTGGTCGCGGCCTTGCCCGACATGGTCTTCCGCGTGCGCTACGACGGCACGCTCGACGATTACGTGCCCGCCGAGGGGCTCGCGCCGCATGTGCCGGCGGCGCAGTTTCAGGGACGCCGCCTGAGCGAAGTGCTGCCCCACTCCGTCGCCGAGGCCGGACTACATGCCATCGAACGCGCGATCGAAACGGGCAGGTTGCAAGTGATCGAATACGATCTTCCCGAGGCCGACGGAGTCCGACGCTACGAGGCCCGCGTAGCGCCGACCACGGGACGAGCCGCGTTCGTGTTTGTGCGCGAAATCGCGCCGCGAGCGACGCGCGATGGACACGACCGCGAGCACACGACGGCCGGGGCCCCACACCTGGGCGCTACCGGCGACCTGGGCCTGTCACGGGCCGCGGCGGTGCACCCGGTGCAGCCAGACCCTGGTAGAGCAGGTCCGTGACGCGCGCGGCACTGTCCCAGCCGCGGAGCGCCCCCTTGAAGGTTTTTGCCCACCGCGGCTGTTGTTAGTCTTATTGGCATGATGCAAGTTGAGCCGGTCACCCTCGTCGGACGCCATGTGCAATTGGAGCCGCTGACCATCGAGCATCTGCCCGAATGGCTCGAAGTGGGCCTGTCGGGCGATATCTTTCGCTGGTTTCCTTGGCAAATCGACACGCCGGAGACTCTGACTCTGTACCTGCAGGGGTGCCTGGCGTTCGCCGCCGAAGGCAAGATCGTGCCGTTTGCAACCCGCGATTTGGCCTCGGGTCGCGTCGTCGGTGGAACGAGCTTTCTCGCCATCGAGCCGGCCCACTTTCGGCTGGAAATCGGCGGAACCTGGCTGGCGCCCGCCTGGCAGCGGTCCGGTTGCAACACCGAAGCGAAACTCCTGCAGCTGACGCACTGTTTCGAGCAACTGGGCTGCATGCGCGTCGAATTCAAGACCGATGCCCTGAACACGGCGTCGCGAGCGGCGCTGTTGCGGATCGGGGCCAAAGAAGAAGGCACCTTTCGCCAGCACATGCTTTGCCCCGGCGGCCGGCGCCGCGACAGCGTCTATTTCAGTGTCATCGATCGCGAATGGCCGACCGTCAAACAGCGGCTGGCAGCTCGACTGCAACCAGGCTAGGCAAGCCGGCCGCGGCGCACCGGGCGCAACCTGGGCGAGGCAGCCGCTGGTGCCGTTCCCTCCGGCCAGCGGGCATGCTCAACTAAGGCCCTCGCGGCCGCCGTGTTTCGATCGCCTGCGGGGATTGCGGCGGCCAATTCATCGTCAGGGTTCGAGGCTGCCTCATGGGCCTGCTCAAACCAACGCCATTGCCTTACGACCCGCTGGAATGGGTCAAGCTTCCCTTCCGCGAGCGTGCGCAACAGGTGTGCCGCGCCTGGGCGTTGCAGGGATACGGGGCCCCGCTGGCCATCTATTTCGTCTATGCCCTCAAGATCGCCGCATACATCGGCGCCTGGATCTATTTCTGCTCGTGGTCGCCGAGTCTGGGCGGTTGGACCACGTTCAGCTCATGGTGGCTCGAGCCGCTGGCGTTTCAGAAGGCGATCCTGTGGAGCATGCTGTTCGAGGGGCTCGGTCTGGGCTGCGGCAGCGGACCGCTCACCGGCCGTTATTTTCCGCCGATTGGCGGCGCGTTGTATTTTCTGCGGCCGGGCACGCTGAAGCGTCCCTTCTTCGCCGGCCTGCCGGGACTGGGCGGCAACCGGCGGACCTGGATCGACGTCGCCTTGTACCTGGCGCTGATCGTTTGCCTGCTGCGCGCGCTGGTCGCCCCTGCGCTGGCCGTCGAGCATTTGTTGCCGATCGCATTGCTCGTACCTGTGCTGGGCCTGGCCGATCAAACCGTGTTCCTGGCCCTGCGTGCGGAGCACTTCTGGACCGTCACACTGTGCTTCCTGTTGTCGAGCAACTGGATCGCGGGGGCCAAGTGCGTGCAACTGGCGCTGTGGTTCTGGGCCGGCGTATCGAAGCTGAACCACCATTTCCCGACGGTGGTTTGCGTCATGACCAGCAACAGCCCGTTCACGCGGTTCGCGTGGTTGCGGCGCCGGATGTACGCCCACTATCCCGACGATCTGCGGCCCTCGCGGTTGGCCGTGGCGCTAGCACATTTCGGCGCGGCGCTCGAATTCTCGGTGCCGTTGACCTTGGCCTTCGTTCCCGGCGAGTTCGGGCTCAAGCTGGGCATGGTTCTGATGTTGATGCTGCACGTGTATATCACCAGCAACGTGCCGATGGCGGTGCCAATCGAATGGAATTTCCTGGTGGTCTATAGCGGCTTTGCGCTATTCTGGGCGCACCCCGAGGTGTCGCCGCTCGATCTGCGATCGGCGCCGCTGGCGGCGTTGCTGCTGGTGGCGCTGGTGCTGGTGCCGCTGGTCGGCAACTTGTTTCCCGAGCGCGTGTCGTTCTTGCTGTCGATGCGCTACTACGCGGGCAACTGGCCCTATGGCGTGTGGCTGTTCCGAGGCGACAGCTATCGCAAGCTCGACCAGCTCACCAAGTCGTCACCCTGGGTCTACGATCAACTCGAGCGTTTCTACAATCGTTCGTCGGCCGTCGGGCTGGTGGGCATGGTGATGGGCTTTCGATTGATGCACCTGCATGGCCGCGCCTTGGCCGACCTGATTCCCCGGGCGGTCGATCGGCTGCAAGACTACGAGTACATGGACGGCGAAATCATCTGCGGCATCGTCTTGGGCTGGAACTTCGGCGACGGCCATTTGCATGGGGAGCCCCTGATCCAGGCCATTCAGCAGCAGTGCCATTTCGAGTCCGGCGAGCTGCGCTGCATCCTGATCGAAGCGCAATCCCTCGTCGGCCGGACGCTGGCCTATCGCATCGTCGATGCGCACGACGGCCAAATCGAGCAAGGCGCGCTCGATATCGCTACGCTCCGCCACCGGCAACCGTGGGAATGACGTGACCGAGCCCGACGTGGTGATCATCGGTTCCGGTCCCAATGGGCTGTCCGCCGCCGTGGCCCTGGCACAGGCCGGCGCCGCGGTGGTCGTGCTCGAAGCGCGCGACGACTTGGGCGGCGGCACTCGAACGGCCGAGTTGACCCTGCCCGGCTTTCACCACGACGTGTGCTCGGCCGTGCACCCGATGGGCATCTTGTCGCCCTACTTGCGGACCTTGCCGCTGGCCGAGCACGGCTTGCACTGGATCTGCCCTCCGGCGTCGGTAGCGCATCCTTTGGACGACGGTCCGGCGGTGCTGCTACGGCGGTCGCTCGACGAGACGATCGCCAACCTCGACCCGGTCGACGCGGCGACCTATCGCCGGATGGTCGAACCGTTCTTGGGCAATCCGCACGGGTTGCTGCGCGACGCCTTGGCCCCGCTGGGCATGCCCCGCCATCCCCTCTTAATGCTGCGCTTTGGGCTGCAGGCGATCCGCTCGACCACATCTCTGGCCCGACGTTTTCGCGGCGATCGCGCGCGGGCGTTGTTGGCCGGCTGCGCGGGACACGCGATTCAGCCACTGGAGCATCCGTTCACGGCCGCCTTGGCGCTGATGTTTCTGATCACAGGCCACGTCGAGAACTGGCCGGTCGCCGCGGGAGGTTCGGCGTCGATCAGCCGTGCGCTGGCCAGCTTGCTGGCTGCGCTCGGCGGACGGACGCAAACCGGCACGTGCGTACAATCGCTCGACGACCTGCCCGCCGCGCGGCTGTATTTGTTCGACACTAGCCCTGCACAACTGGCGACGATCGGCGAACCGGTGTTGCCGCCAAGCTACGTGCGGCGGCTGCGTCGTTACCGGTATGGCCCTGGCACGTTCAAGCTCGACTTCGCGCTGTCCCGGTCGATCCCCTGGCGTGATTCGCGCTGCTTAGAAGCCTCGACGGTGCATCTCGGCGGCACGCTGGAAGAAATCGCCGCGGCCGAAGCGGCCGTCTGGCGCGGCGAGCATCCCGAGCGTCCGTATCTGCTCGTGAGTCAGCAAAGCGAGTTCGATCGATCGCGCGCGCCGCAAGGCCAGCACACCGGCTGGGCGTATTGTCACGTGCCGTCGGGTTCCACGGTCGACTTGACCGACGTCGTGGAGCGGCAGATCGAACGGTTCGCGCCCGGCTTTCGCGATTGCATCCTGGCCAGGCGAACGACCACGTGTGCCGACTTCGAGCAGTACAACCCGAATTTTGTGGGCGGTGCCGTCACCGGCGGAGTGGCCGACTGGTCGCAATTGTTCACGCGCCCCGTGGCGCGATGGAATCTCGATCCGTATACGACCCCCAACCCGCGCGTGTTGATTTGCTCGGCGTCAACGCCCCCGGGCGGCGGCGTGCATGGGATGTGCGGCTACCATGCCGCGCAGACGGCGTTGCGGCGGCTGTCGAGATTCCGCGTGTCGCGGTTGCGCGCCGATTGAACGCGGCTGGGCCTCTCGAAGCTGCCTTGGTCGCGCAAACTCTTGTAAAAAGCGAATGAGACCGGTGGGACTCGAACCCACGACCCTGGCATTAAAAGTGCCATGCTCTACCGACTGAGCTACGATCTCGCAAGCTGCTGCAGGTGAGTCTCGCCCTACGCGCCGTGAGCGTCAAGGGCCTGCCGCTGCAGCAGTCACAGCGATCTGCCCGCTGCGCTGTTTCTGAAGCCCCACCACGCTATTTCTGAAGCAAGGCCGACTCGTCAAAAGTCGCCAGATTGATCACCGTTCGCTCGTGGGACGTGTAGACGAGCAGAATGCGGCCGTCGGCGGCTTGAATGACGTACGGATACGCATAGTCGTAGGGCCCCACGGCAATGTTGCGGCGATGGGGATAGCTCCGGTCGCCGTCGGTTGACAACGCCACGGTCAACGGCGTGCGATCGGTCATGCTGTCGTTGTACACCAGCAGCAGGTTTCCGCTCGCCAGCCGCAAGAAATCGACCGCGGCATTAGGGTTGGGAAACTTCGTGTCTTCGCCTTTGCTCCAGGTGCGCCCGCCGTCGTGCGATTCGCTCCGGACGATGAAACCATCGGGAATCGGATCGTAACCGCCGCCGCGCCGGCAGTAGGCCACGAGATGGCCAGGGCTCAATTCGGCCGCAGCCGGTTGCAGGTTACCTAGCCGCGACTCGATGCGTTGGCTCTCCGTCCAGGTTTGATCGGCAGGATGAAAGCGCAGAAAGTAAGACGACGTGTCGGGGCCGACCTTTTCGATGTCGTGCCCGGTCTCGTGGTAGACCGGCAATAGGTAGTCGCCGTCGGCCAAGGCGAGCGGACGCCCGCGCACCATGGTGCCCTCTTCGAGCGTCAACAGCGCAGGATCGGACCAGGTCTGCGCGCCATCGCGTGAGATCTTGAAATTGATCCGCGAACTCGACCACGTGTCGCCGAATCGCACGACGTAGAACAACCAGACCAGCCCATCGGGGGCCTGCCAGACCACGGCGTTCCCCTCTGAGCGAAACGGCGTATCGGCGATCACGACCGGCGCCGTCCATTGCTGGCTGCCCTTGGCCAGGCGCGACCCGTACACGGCCGTGTCCCGGGCATACTCGCCTTCGCCGCCGTAATAGGCGATGTACAAGTCGCCGCCGGCCAACTCGGTAATCGAAGCAGGGTGCTTATAGGGCCCCGGCGCCTCGGACCCGAACACGCGCTGGACCTGCACCTCTCCGGCCATCGCCGGAACGAAGAACAGTCCCGCAAGTACGAACATCCCGGCCGTCTTCACCATGTGTATCCAGGGTCCTTTCCCGCTAAGCGTGGCCACCCCTGGCCCCGAGAATAACCTGGCGCCGACGATGAGACGAGCGGTACCGCCCGGCAGGGCCGTTTCCGCCGGGCGGCTGCTCCACTAGAATGCTCGCCGTGCGACAAAAACGCTCGCCCCGCTGTTGAAGGGAATTGTCGATGGGAAGACTCGTTGGCTCCGTATTGACGCTGGTCCTGGGTGTCTGGTTCGCTGCCGCGGCCCAGGCCGACGAGCTGGACGATGCCGTGGCACAGATCGCCCTCGTGGCCACCGAAGGTCAGGGGAACGAAGCTGCAGGCGTCGCGTGGGCCACGCTGGCCCAGACCAAGTCCGGCGAATTGCCCCGGCTCCTGGCCGCGCTCGACCGAGCCAGTCCGTTGGCAGCCAACTGGATTCGCTCGGCCGTCGACGCGGTCGCCGACAAGGCCCTCGACAGCGGTGAAAAGCTGCCGGTCCAGCAACTCGAAGAATTCGTGCGTAACCAACGCCACTCCCCGCGGGCGCGGCGCGTGGCCTATGAATGTCTGTGCCGTGTCGATGACCAGGCGCCGGACCGTTTGATCCCCGGCATGCTCGAAGACCCCAGCGTCGAATTCCGTCGCGATGCCATCGACCGGCTGATTCCGCAGGCAGAAGCGGCGATCAAGGCCGACAAGAAACCCAACGCGGTGGCCATTTACCGCCAGGCCTTCATGGCCTCGCGCGATCTCGATCAGGTGCAACAGTTGGCCACCGAGCTGGAAAAACTCGGTGACAAGCCCGACCTGATCACGCATCTGGGTTTCCTGATCAACTGGCAACTGGCCGGTCCCTTCGACAACACCGACGGCGCCGGTTTCGACAAGGTCTACCCGCCCGAAGCGAAGCTCGATCTGAACGCTGAGATGCCCGGGAAGAATGGTCCCGTCAAATGGCAGGCGCATTCCACCGGTGAAGCGCTCGGCAAGGTCGACCTGAACAAGGTGCTGGGCAAGGAAAGCGCCGTCGTGGCTTATGCCTTGGCCGAGTTCAATTCGGAACGGGCCATGGAAGTCGAGATCCGCTATGGCACGGCCAACGCCACGAAATTGTGGGTCAACGGCCAGCTCGTGGCGGCCGACCAGGTGTACCACGCCGGCAACGAGCTCGATCAATACGTGGCCCGCGTGGCGCTGCAAACGGGCCGCAATCTGATTCTGTTCAAGCTTTGCCAAAACGCGATGAAGGAAGACTGGGCCCAAACTTGGGACTTTTCGCTGCGGGTCTGCGATGTCACCGGTGGCGGGATTCTTTCGGCCAAGGTCGTGGCCGCGAATCGCTGAACATTCGACAAACCAGGTAAGGGAATCAGGCATATGAGCAGGTGGGTTTACTCGGCGGCGATCTTGACGGCCTGGCTGTCGCACGTTGCTGCGGCGCCTGCGGCCGACTGGCTGCAATTCCGCGGCACGGACAACACGGGCGTTTCCGCCAGCACGGCCCCGCCCGCCGAGTTTGGCGACAAAAAGAACGTGGCTTGGAAGGTCGAGCTGCCCGGCGACGGAGTTTGCGGACCGATCGTGCTCGGCGATCGCGTGGTGGTGACCGCCTCGAGCGGCCCACGCCAGGATCACCTGCACATCCTCTGCTTCGACGCGGCACAGGGCAAAAAGCTCTGGCAGCGCTCGTTCTGGGCCACGGGGCGAACCCTACACCATCCGACGAGCGCCGTGGCGGCGAACACGCCGGCCAGCGACGGCGAACACATCTTTGCCTTCTACTCGTCGAACGATCTGATCTGCACCGACCGCGATGGCAACGTGAAGTGGCTGCGCGGACTGACGCACGACTATCCGCACGCCGCGAACGACGTGGGCCTGGCTTCATCGCCAGTCGTGGTGGACCAGGTGGTCGTCGTGCAAATCGAATGCCAGGGCGACTCGTTCGCCGCCGGCATCGACGCGCACACCGGCAAGAACCGTTGGCGCATTGCCCGGCCAGCTAACGCCAATTGGGCCTCGCCAACCGTGCTCACCATGCCCGATGGTCGCTCGGCCGTCGTGTTGCAGTCCGGCAAGTCGGTGGAAATCTTCGATCCGCAGACCGGCAAAGAAATTGCCCGCTACGAAGGCGATACGCAAACAATTCCTTCGACCACCGTGGCGGGCGACGTGCTGTTCGCCCCCTGCTCGGGCCTCACGGCGCTCAAGCTGCCGCGCGAGGGCTCGACCATGGAGGTCTTGTGGCAAGCCGCGAAGCTGAGTCCCGGGGCAGCCAGCCCCGTGGTCTACAAGGGCCAGGTCTACGCACTCAATCGGGCCGGCGTGTTGATCTGCGGACGTGCAGCCGACGGCGAAGTGCTGTGGCCCTTGCGTCTGCCCGGCGGACCCTATTGGGCCACCCCTGTCGCGGCCGAAGACCGGCTGTATTTCGCCAGCGAGAAGGGCACCGTGCACGTCGTCCAGGTCGGCGTGGAGAAGGGCGAGATTCTGGCCAGCAACGAATTGGGGGAGCCTCTGCTCGGCACGCCCGCGGTCGTCGACGGCGCGCTCTATGTCCGGGGCGAAAAGCACCTGTGGAAGATCGCCGCGCCGTGACCCGCACTGAGACGGTTCGAACGTCGGGGCCGATCGACGCGCGCATACGGCCGCCGGGGTCGAAAAGCATCACGAATCGGGCCCTGGTCTGCGCGGCGCTGGCCGATGGCAGTTCGACGCTGCGCGGCGCGCTCGACAGCGAAGACACCCAGGTCATGATCGCCGCCCTCGGCCAGTTGGGGATCAAAATCACGCCCGGACCTTTGCCCCGGTCATTTTCGGTCGAGGGCGCCGGCGGCCAGATCCCTGCCACCGAGGCCCACCTGCACGTCGGCAACAGCGGCACGACGATGCGCTTTCTCGCGGCCATGCTCTCGGTGGGCAAAGGGCATTATGAAATCGACGGCGTGTCCCGGATGCGCGAGCGGCCGGTCGGCGACCTGCTTGAGGCCCTCGTGCAATTGGGAGCCAAGGCCACGAGCCTGACCGGTAACCTGTGCCCGCCCGTCTGCATCGAAGCTGACGGACTGCCCGGCGGAACCGCGACGGTTCGCGGTGATATTTCCAGCCAGTTCCTCAGCGGCCTGCTGATGGCGGCCCCCTACGCACGTGCTCCGGTCGAGCTGCGGGTTCCCGGGCCGCTCGTTTCGCAACCCTATGTGCAGATGACACTGGACGTGATGCGGGAGTTTGGAGTCGAAGTGAACGTCTCCTCGACCAACGGTGCAACCTACTCGGTGCCGACCGGGACCTACCGCGCGCGGGACTACTCCATCGAGCCTGATGCGTCGGCCGCCAGCTATTTTTTTGCCGCGGCTGCGATCACCGGCGGGCGCATGACCGTCGAAGGGCTGTCGCGCAAGAGCCTGCAGGGCGATGTGGCGTTTGTCGACGAGTTGGCCCGGATGGGCTGCCAGATCGAATCCGCGGACGATTCCATCACGGTCGTCGGCCGGCCGCTACGAGGGATCACGACGCGGATGACCGATATCAGCGATACCGTCCAGACGCTCGCGGCCGTAGCCTGCTTTGCCGACGGGCCCACGACGATCACCGGCGTGGGCCACATTCGCCACAAGGAAACCGATCGCATCGGCGACTTGGCGCGCGAGTTGCGCAAACTGGGCGCGCAAGTCGACGAATTCCCCGACGGACTGCACATCGTGCCGGGGCGCCTGCAGGGCGCCACGATCGAAACCTATCGCGACCATCGCATGGCCATGAGCCTGGCGCTGGTGGGACTGCGGGTGCCGGGCGTGCAGATTCTCGACCCGGACTGCACGGCGAAAACGTACCCCGAGTTTTTCGCCGATCTGGCGCGCGTCACCGCGGCCACGGTCAATTGACCTAACGGGCACCAAGTCGATGTTCATTCACCGCCGTAATCCGCTCGATCCGGTCGGTGGCACCGAAACGCCCGAAACGGTCGCGATGCACCGCCGCAAATGGCTGCGGGCGGCGGGGCTCTCGGTGGCCGGGATCGCGGCCACCGGCGCCGCGGGCTATGCCGGCTGGCAATGGTGGCGCGGCGATCCGGCCGACATTCTCGCGCGCGGTGCGCCCACGCCGGCTGCTCCAGGGAAGGCGCCGGTCGCCTACCCACTGCGCCGCGACGAGCGATTCGCGTATGGACGAGCGGAAACCATCGAGGTCGAAGCGGCGCGCTACACGAATTTCTACGAGTTCTCGCAGTTCAAGTCGTCGTGGAGGTTGGTCGAGCCCTTTCGGACGACGCCCTGGGAACTGGTGATCGACGGTCTCTGCCGGACGCCGCGGCGCATGCCGATCGACGATTTTCTTGCCCGCTATGCCGATGCCGCCTGCGAGCGGCAGTATCGGCATCGCTGCGTCGAGCGTTGGGCCATGGCGATTCCCTGGAGCGGAGTCCCCTTGGCCCGTGTGTTGAAAGACGTCGATCCCCTGCCCGCGGCGCGTTTCGTGCGATTCACTTCGTTCTTTCTTCCCGAGCAGGCCGGCGGCTTTGAGCGCATGCCCGAGGCCCCGTGGCCATATACCGAAGGGCTGACGCTTGATGAGGCAGGCAATGAATTGACGTTTCTAGCCACGGGGATGTATGGACACCCGCTGTTGAAGCAGCACGGCGCGCCGATCCGGCTCGTCGTGCCTTGGAAGTACGGCTACAAGTCGATCAAGTCGATCGTCCGCATCGAACTTGTCGCCGAACGGCCAGCGACTTTCTGGTCGACGCTAATGCCCGAGGCGTATCCGTTCGAGTCGAACGTCGAACCGGACGTGCCGCGCCCCTGGCCTCAGGACACCGAACGCATGCTGGGAACGAACGAAGAATTCGTAACCCAGCTCTTCAACGGCTATGGCGACTATGTCGCGGGCCTCTACCGCTCGAATCCAAGCGGCTGAAAAACCCTGCACGCTCAAGCACGCGTGCTTGCACTCCTCCGCAGCGATGCCGCGGACAGGAAACGGCAATGGAAACCAGCTTGCCAGGCCATCGAACCGTTAACCGGCCAGACCAATGCGTGCCGATGCCTCGCGCAACAGGGCCTCGGCGCGCTGGAGCAGGGCCGACTCTTCACCCTGGCGAAGGCGAATCGTATCCGGATCGGTGGCGATGAAGTGGCTACGGCAATGCTGGCAAGTCACACCGCGGCCCAGATACTCGACGTTGATCTCGGCCGAACGGCCACAGGTCGGGCACTCTTGGCGGTAGAAAGCTGTCCGACGCATTGGGTATCTCCCTCCACCTTCTTGTCCACAATCCCCTGGGACACCAAGATGGTAGCGAGTCGGTCAAGCTCGATCAAGTATATCCGCCGAAGAATTGGTCATATGAATGGCTCTTTTTTGGAAACCTATTTGGACCATTTGATGCGACGGTCAAAGCTTCACTGATCGTCCTTCATCGCTTCGATCTGCGGCAATTAGTCGCAATCTCCGCGAACATTTCAAGCGCAGACAGTCTCAACAACCCATTTGAACAAAACATCTTAGGTCGATCTTTCAAGTCACCGCGCGAACGACGTCTAGCCGTCGTCCCGACCCTGATATCCTTGGTATCAACCTCGAGCAACGGCTGGAGTTATGACGCTGGTGAACGTGTTTTTCCCGACAAACATGGAAAACGACGATCACCATCTACAGAGGGGTTTCCATCGCCCTCCGCGTCGAGATCAGCGCGCCGCAACCCAGTCTATGAGCTAGGCTTGCGATGACAGGTTGCCGCACCCTATCGGGGTGAATACGGCTGCTTCCTGCAAGAGGTTTCATTCCAGGTAGCGTCAAAATGGAGAAACTCTTCACGCGGACCTTGCCGGCGCTGTTTCTCGCCATCTGCACGCTGCTGGTGATTTTGCCGCAAACCAGCGGGCGCGTGATGGCCTTCGTCGCACAGTTGGTCTACGGCAACTGACGCCAGGCCCGGCTCAAACGCGCCGGGACCCGTTCATTCGGCGGTCAGCCGAATGTGTTCAACGCCGTGGCGCGTCATCCACTCGAGCCAGGCCTCTTGTTCCTCGGTAAGTTCGAGTTCGGTCCTATTTTCGCTGTCCAGAGGCGAAACAATGCGGACTACGCCGTCTTCGAGGCAGGTGCGCGCTTCATCCAGTCGAACCCAATATTCGCCGGCGGGCAGTTTCGGGATGCCGTGCTCGCCGGGGACCGACATGAAATAAGCCACCTCGTGGCGAATCCGGTCAGGCATCACCAGAGGAGCAAGTTCGGGCCGGCCTACGGCGTGAATCAAAGTCGGCATGGAAGCAAGGCAAAGGCTGACGGTCGTAACGGCTGCGGGGACACAAACGCCTGGAGAATCGTCCGCACGGAACTAGCCACGGTATCGCATCCTGGCTTCCGGGGCCATGGCGGGCCGAATTGGGATTTCCCGATTGGCGGCCCCGAATCTCTTTGGTCGATGCTTAACAAAGAGGTACATGGGGGGGAATTCCAATGAATCGTCGACGCAACACCTGGTGCTGCAACTCGACGGCCGCCGCATTGGTGCTGGCTGTTTCGACGGCCATGGCGTCGACGCCGCGCCCGGATTTTCCGGATTTCAAGCAGGTCGTTCACGTCGTTCGCCAGCAGTTCGCCACTGTGCGTCCCACGTGGCGCCCGATCGAACTGATCACGCAATCGCAGGTCAGGGCCGCGCTCGACACCTTGGCTGCGCGCGGCTGGAAGGTCTCGGACCGCGACGCGATTCTCAAGAGCGTGATCGCCGACGGTGATTCGCTGGCGGTGCAATTGAATACCCCCGCCGGGCGCAAGTTCAGCGAACGGATTGCCTCGCTGCCCGGCGGCTATGACCGTGTCGATCGGTTGCGCAAGATCCCCCGCGGAGAGCGTTTCTTGAAGGACATGATCGCCGGTCCGGACGGTGACAAGCTGATCGAGTATTTCACGACCACCCCCGGCGGAGCGGAAATGGGACGGATGCTGGGCAGCGTCCCCGGCGGTGCGCGGTTCAATCAGCCCACGGGCATGATCTATACCGAGCGGCAATTCATCGCCCGGCTCGCCGAAAGTTATCAGCGCGACCTGGCCGAGCGGCAAAGCACGGACGCATCGAGCGGCCGTTAGCGGACGGTCGTCTGCCGCGGTGCCGCAGCGTTTCGTACGGGCAACTCTTCGACCCGCCGAATCGAGCGAATCACGACCGGCTCGACGGGAATCAATTCGAATTGATCGGTGGTGCGCGTTTCGACCTTGGCAATCCGGTCGAGCACGTCGAGCCCCTCGATGACCGACCCAAAGGTGCAATAGCCGTAACCCTCGGCCGTGCGGCTGCGGTGGTCCAATCCAGCGTTGTCGTGCAGGTTGACGAAGAATTGGCACGTCGAACTGTCGATCGACGACAGGTCGCGGGCCATGGCAATCGTTCCGCGGACGTTCTTACCGCCGTTATGTGCCTCGTTCCGGATGGGCGTCCGCGACGGCTTCTCGGCCAATTCGGGCGTGTACGCTCCGGCTAAGGCGATATAGCCTTCGACGACCTGGTGGAAAATGGTCCCGTCGTAATGTCCCTCGTCGACGTACTGCAGAAAGTTCTCGACCGTCAGCGGTACGTGTTCCGAGTCGAGTTCGACCACAAAATCGCCGAGGTTGGTGGCAATCTTGACGCGGGGTGGGCCCTCGGGTTCGCGGCGGGCCATGCGCACGTCGGACTCACTTGCCTGTGCCTGCGGTGCCGCGTGATCGGCCGGTTTGCTGCAACCGCCCAGGCAGAGCCCGCAGCCCAGCACACCGGCGAGCTGTAGCCAGATGAATGCGGGAAACGCGTTATGAAGCCGCGGTGCCCGGCTGATCAAACGGCAGACGCGCCGCAGCGGCGAAAGCGCAGCGTGGCTGCGGACACGACCCCCAAGCGATCGGTTGCCTTCCATGGCGATGCGATCTCCGGCCCGAGTGCAGCCCGGGAACCATGGCCCGGGACGAATTAGCGGAGCGGTATGATGCGACAGCACCCCCTGGAAATGCAAGCTCGGTTTCAGCCCTGCTGGCAGCCGCGACGAGCGCGGCGGTGATTCATTTTTTGCGCCAGCGCCGCAACGCGTAGGTAGAATCAAGTACGGAACCCCGTCGCGATCGGTCCCGGGACGGGCGAAGAGGCCGCATGCCGGAAGCCGCATGTCGAATCGCTGGTTGAATTTGGCGATTATTGCCCTGTGGCTGGCGAGCATGACTTGGCTGGTCGTGGCCAAGGTGCTGCCGCCGCTGCTCGTCGGCGAGCCGCCGTCGTATGCCAGCATGCTGGATGGTGGGCCCCAGCATCTCGCCTGGGATATCCTGCTCGACGATCGACGGGTCGGCGAGGCCCGCAGCACGCTCGAAGACCGCGGAGGATTGACGAGCCAACTGACGAGTGACGTGCGACTCGACGGGCTGCCGCTCGACAAGGTGACGCCACCGTGGATGGTCCCCCTGATGAAGGCCATGGGCGGAGTTAACCTGGCCGGCGCCGAAATCAGCCTGCACGCTCAGAGCTGGATCAACATCGACCCCTTGGGGCAACTCATCGACTTCACCACCGCGTTGAGCTTCGGCGAACTACACGACTTCGTGCAGATCCACGGCGAGGTCGACGAAGGGCGGCTGCCGATCGAAGTGCGCTGTGGCGATCTGCGAACGCGTACGATGGGGTACTTGCCGCCCTCGGGCATGATTTCCGACGCGCTGTCTCCCCAGGGCCGTTTGCCAGGGCTGCGCGTCGGCCAGCGCTGGACCGAGCCGGTCTACAGCCCCCTGCGACCGGGCAACAGCCCCATGGAGATTCTGCAAGTGAGCGTCGAGCGCCAGGAGCCGCTCGAATGGCAAGGCACGCTCGTCCCGACGCTGGTGGTCGAATACCGCAACGATGCGGGCGCGAAGCTGGGCGCTGACGATCGGGTTCGTGGCCGGATGTGGGTCCATCCGCGCGGCGACGTCCTCAAGCAAGAGATGTATCTGCTCGAGACGCGGCTGATCTTTGTTCGCAAGACGCCGCTGGACGGCGCGCGCTCTGAGAAAGCGGTCGCAGCCCGCACGCCGGTGTCCGCAGACGAGCGAGGCGCGCCATGATCGAGCTGGAACACGTCTCGAAGTCTTACGGGCGCAAGCTGGCCGTCGACGATCTGCACTTGACGGTGCCCCAAGGTGAGCTGTTCGCCTTTCTGGGCCCCAACGGCGCGGGCAAGACGACGACGATTCGCATGCTCGTGGGCTTGCTGCGGCCCAGCTCGGGGCGCGTGCGGCTTTGCGGGCACGACGTGACGGCCAATGCCCGCGCCGCGGCGCAGTTGCTCGGCTACGTGCCTGACGAGCCGTACTTGTACGACAAGCTCACGGGCCGCGAATTCCTGCAG
This sequence comes from Pirellulales bacterium, assembly GCA_019694435.1. NCBI lineage: Bacteria > Pseudomonadati > Planctomycetota > Planctomycetia > Pirellulales > Pirellulales bacterium. Next base: position 92,696 of record JAIBBZ010000013.1, on the reverse strand, counting down.
TTCATCGTCGACATGTACGGCATCTCGGGGAGCGAAGGCACGCGATTCATCGCCCAGCAGATCGACCACTTTGAACTGTCCGCGTTCGTCGATGAGCTGACCGAAACCTACTCGCACGGCATGAAACAGCGGCTGGTGTTTGCCGCCGCGATGCTCCACCAGCCGCAGGTGCTGATCATCGACGAGCCCATGGTCGGGCTCGACCCGCGCAGCGCGCGGCTGGTCAAAGACCTGCTGCGCGAACGGGCCTCGGCGGGAACGACGATCTTCATGTCGACGCACACCCTGGCAGTGGCCGAAGAGATTGCCGACCGCATTGGCATCGTCGATCACGGGCGGCTCCGCTGCCTGGGAACGCTCGACGAGCTGCAGCGCGAACTCTCGCTGCACGGTTCGTCGCTGGAGCGCATGTTCCTCGAAGTCACCGGGGCGAGCAACGCGGCGCCGGCGCCTGCCGAAACGGTACCGGAATAACGGCCGGAGAACTGCATGGCGAGCCTGCCCATCGTCGGTCGATTGCTGGGCGAGCGCGAAGAAGCGCTCGTCTTCGGGCGATTGCGCCGCACGATGATGGGCAATGTGCTGCATCAGGCGCTGACCGAAGGACGGCTCCGCGTGGCCGTCGTAACCGCGCTGAGCCTGACCTTCTGGCTCGGCCTGTTCTGGCTGTTTGCCGACGCGTTCACGTTCTTGCAGGACGTCCTCACGCACCCGGCCACGAAAGAACAGACCATCGAAACCATCTTCGACGTGTTCTTCGTCTCGTTGATGGTGATGCTCACGTTTTCGACCGCCATCATCCTCTACGGCGCCTTGTACCGGACGCGTGAAGCGGAATTCTTGATGACCCTGCCCGCGCGGCCGCAGCGGGTGTTCCTCTTCAAGCTGCGTGAGGCCGTGCTGCTGAGCAGTTGGGGGTTTGTGCTGCTGGGCACCCCGGTGCTCGTGGCCTACGGCATCGTCACGCTCGCGCCCTGGCATTTCTTCGCGTTGCTGATGCCGTTCTTGATGGCCTTTGTCCATGTGCCAGCGGCCATCGGGGCGATCCTTTGCCTGGTGGTCGTCGAATGGCTGCCGCGGCTGCGGATTCACCTGCTGACGACCCTGGCGGTGCTGTTCCTGGCCGGCGCCGTTTACTTGGGCTGGACCGTCTTGCAAGAGCCGGTGAACGGCCTGTTCACACCCACCTGGTTCCGCGACATCCTGGCCCGGCTCAGCTTCAGCAAGAATCGCCTGTTGCCGAGCTGGTGGCTGTCGCATGGGCTCCTGGAAAGCGCCGCGGGCCGGCCGACGGAAAGCCTGATGTTCCTGACGGTGTTGATCGCCAATGCCCTGTTTGGCCAATTGCTCGCGGTCCTCGTGGCCGGCAAGTTGCTGCGACCGGGCTACGCGGCGCTGCACGGCGAAAAAGCCGGGCGCGTGCAGGTCGACCTCGGCTGGATCGATCGCGCGGTCGACCGGCTGGCGTATCCGCTGCCGACCTCGATGCGTCTGTTGCTGGTCAAAGATCTGCGGTTGTTTCGGCGCGATCCCATTCAATGGTCGCAATATGCGATCTTCTTCAGCCTGTTGGCGTTTTACTTCTTGAACATTCGCCGGCTGAGTTACGACGTCAGCCACGTGTCGTGGGTCAATGCGGTGAGTTTTCTCAATCTGGCCGTGGTCGGGTTGATCGTGTCGATTTTCACCAGCCGGTTCGTATTCCCGCTGATCAGTCTCGAAGGCCGGCGGTTCTGGATCCTGGGACGACTGCCGCTGGCGCGCGACACAATTCTGTGGGGCAAATTCGTGTTCTCGCTGGCCGGCTCGCTGGTCCCAGCGTTGTTGCTGGTGCTGCTCTCCGACTGGATGCTGCAAGTCCGCCCCGTGGTGTTGGGGTGCCACCTGCTGAGCGTGGTCGTGCTGGCCGTGGGGCTTTCGGGCATTGCCGTCGGCCTGGGGGCGCTGCTGCCGAACCTGCGCGAAGAATCGCCGTCGAAGATCGCCGCCGGGTTTGGCGGCACGCTCAACCAGGTGCTGAGCACGCTGTACATCGTCGCGGTGACGGCGCTGACTGCGGTGCCGTGCCATTTCTACACGGCCTCGTCGACTGCCCTGATGCCCGTCACCTTGCGTTGGGTGCTCTCCGGACTGGCTGCCGCGGTGCTGATCGGCGCGCTGGCCACGGTTTGGCCCATGTCGCTCGGGGTACGCGCCTTTCGACGGCTGGAAATGTGAGCTGGCATAGCGCAACCCAAGACCGCACAAGCCCTTTGCGCTCGACTCGAGGAGCCGTATAATTCGCGACGTCGAGGCCCTGTTGCACAATTCGTAGCGCACGGGCCCCCTCGTCGCGGCTCGTCGAACCCTCTAGGATTTGAGAGACGAACTGCAGGAAGGAAACGCACGAGCGATGAGTGCCCCGCGACGGCGGCTGCGTGTCGGAGCCGTCAACTACCTGAATACCAAGCCGTTGATCTACCGGCTCGACGAGCTCTATCCCGACGCCGAGCTGGTGCTCGATCTGCCTAGCCGATTGGCCGACCGCCTGGCGGCCGGCGAGCTCGACGTGGCCCTGATCCCGTCGGTCGAGAGCTTTCAAGATCCGACCTACTCGATCGTGTCCGACGCCTGCATTGGCTGCCGCGGTCCGGTCTGGAGCGTGAAGCTGTTGAGCCGGGTGCCGGTCGAGCGGATTCAGTCCTTGGCCCTTGATGAAGGGTCGCGCACCAGCGCCGCGTTGTGCCGGATCCTGCTGCACGAGCGGTATGGCCTGCAGCCGCGGCTTGAACGGCTCGATATCGGCCAATCGCTCGAGGACACCCGCGCCGACGCGGTGTTGTTGATCGGCGATCGCGCGATCCACTCGCCGCCGGGCCGGTACGACGCGGTGTGGGACCTGGGCGATCAATGGTGCCGCTGGGCCGAGTTGCCCTTCGTGTTTGCCATGTGGACCGCCCGCGCCGGCGTCGACACCTCGGGCTTGGAGCCTGCGTTGGCCGAATCGCGCGACTTAGGCCTGCGCAACCTCCCGCAAATCGCCGCCGGCGAAGCGGCCAAGTTGGGTTTGACTGAGCCGGAATGCATCGGTTACCTGCGCGACAATCTCCATTTCACGCTCGGCCCGCGCGAACAGCAGGGTCTGGCGTTGTTCCACCGTCTGGCCGGCCAGATGGGCCTGGCCCCCAAAGGAGTCGAACTTGACTTCTCCGCTTACAAAGATTCTTGACAAAGCCGTCGCCGGCGAGCGGCTCTCGCCGGACGAGGGGCTGCAATTGCTCGAATCGCACGACTTGACCGCCCTGGGCCAGGCGGCCGACGCGGTGGCGCGCCGCCTGCACCCCGAGCCGTACCGCACGTACAACATCGACCGCAACATCAACTACAGCAACATCTGCACGGCGGTGTGCGATTTCTGCGCCTTCTACCGGGGCCCCAAGGATCCGGAAGGCTATGTCCTGGACCGCGCCGAGATCCTGCAAAAGGTGCAGGAAACGGTCGACCTGGGCGGCGAACAGATTCTGATGCAAGGCGGGTTGCATCCGCATTTCAAGCTCGATTGGTACGAAGACCTGCTCGCCGATATCAAGCGGCACTTCCCCCAAGTCAACATTCACGCGTTCAGCCCGCCGGAAATCCACCACTTCACCAAGGTCAATAAGCTCTCGCTCGAAGAAGTGCTCGGCCGGCTCAAGACGGCGGGGCTGGGCAGCCTGCCCGGCGGCGGTGGCGAGATCCTCGTCGACCGCGTGCGCAAGGAGATCACCCGCGGCAAAGTGCTGACCGACGATTGGCTCAACGTCCATCGCGTCTGGCACCGCCTGGGTGGCCGCAGCAGCGCGACGATGATGTTCGGCCACGTCGAAACCCTGGCCGAGCGCATCGAGCATCTCGAGCGGCTGCGACAACTGCAGGACGAGACGGGCGGCTTCACCGCTTACATTTGCTGGACGTTCCAGCCCGGCAATACCGAGCTGGACCATCTGCCGCCGGTCGGCGCCTTCGAGTATCTCAAGACCCAGGCCGTGAGCCGGCTGTATCTCGACAACATCGCCAACGTACAGGCGAGCTGGGTCACACAGGGCTTGAAGGTCGGTCAGCTCGCGTTGACCTATGGCGCCAACGACATGGGCAGCCTGATGATCGAAGAAAACGTCGTGGCCTCGGCCGGCACCGTGCATTACCTGACGCTCGAGGAGATTCGCGACGCGATCCGCGAGCAGGGCTATGTTCCCCGGCAGCGCAACGTGTTCTACGAGCTGATCGACGAGCCGGGCGAGGGTCCGCAGGCCTCACAACCGGTAATGGCCGTTTAAGCGGAGCGGCAAGGGAACTGCCCCCGCTCGATGGTGGTTCTCCGCGCCGGAAACGGGCTCGATAAGCTAAATTCTGGTATCTCGAAGTTGCTGCGGGCGGTTGCGCTGACGGGGCGCACACGCGGGGAGATCGCGGCCACCGGCGTCCCTGAGATCGGCCTGCCGTTCATGATTCACGTCCGCGAGTTGCGCAAGACTTACGCCGACCTTCGCCGTGGCCAGCTCGTGGCCCTGGGGGGCGTGACCTTCGATTGCCACGAGGGCGAGATCTTCGGGCTGCTTGGACCCAACGGCGCCGGCAAGACCACGACCTTGCGGATCCTCAGCACCATGTTGCGCCCCACCGGCGGCGCGGCCACGGTTAGCGGCTACGACGTCGTCACGCAGGCCGCCGAGGTGCGCCGCCAGATCGGCTTCATCACGGCCAACACCGGCGTCTACGACCGCATGAGCGCCTGGGAGATGGTCGGCTACTTCGGCCGCCTGCACGGACTCGACGAAGACCACCTGCAGGCCCGCATGGAAGCGATTTTCGCCCGGCTGCAGATGGACGAGTTTCGCGACGTGCTCGGCGCCAAGATGTCGACCGGCATGAAGCAGAAGGTGTCGATCGCCCGCGCCATCGTGCACGATCCGCCGGTGCTGATCTTCGACGAAGCGACCTCGGGACTCGACGTGCTGGCCGCACGCTCGCTGCTGAAGACGATCGCCGAGTTGCGCGACCACGGCAAGTGCATCATCTACTCGACGCACATCATGCGCGAGGCCGAAAAGCTTTGCGATCGCGTCGGCATCATGCACCAGGGTCAGCTCCTGGCCCTGGGCACGATCGGCGAACTGCGCGAACGCTACTGCGAGCCCGATCTCGAAGAGACCTTCTTCCGGCTGATCTCGGAGCACGATGCCCGACATACGACGGCGGCGGGAGGCGGCGCGCGATGAGCTACCGCAACGTGCGACTGATCTTCTCCCGCGAGGTCCGCGACCAGTTGCGCGACCGGCGAACGATGTTCATGATCGTCGTGCTGCCGATTCTACTCTACCCGCTCTTGGGGATGAGTTTCTTTCAAGTCTCGCAGTTTGTCCGGGGCCAGGCGACTCGCGTGCTGGTGATCGGCGCGCGCGATCTACCCAGCGAGCCGCCGCTGATCGACAACCGGCGGTTTGCGGCACAGTGGTTCTCCGATCCCACGCAGGCCCGGTTGCTGGAGCTGCATTTCTCGCCGCGCGAGCTGCAAGGCACCGCGGCAACCAGTGCGGAGCACGACGAATCGATCAGCGAAGCCGATGCGGCCAAGTTGATTCGGGATTCGGCCTATCACGTTGTGGTCTATTTCCCCCCCGACTTCGGCGAACGACTCGAGGCCTATCGCCAAAGCCTGCGCGACCGTCCGGCCGCGCCCGAGAGCAACCCCGTCGCGGGGCAGCACGCACCCGTTCCGCGCCCGATCGTGTTTCACAACAGCGCCCGCGAGGAATCGCAGATCGCTTATGTGCGCGTGAGCGAAGTGCTCGAGCGCTGGATTTCGGACATCGGCCGCACGAATTTGCTGGCCAGCGGCGTCGATCCCGCGGCCGCTACGCCCGTCGATGTCGATCGCCGCGACGTGGCCGAGCAAGGGCACAAGGATGCGGCCGTCTGGTCGAAGGTGCTGCCATTCGTCGTGCTGCTCTGGGCCTTGACCGGCGCGTTCTACCCGGCCGTCGACCTGTGTGCCGGAGAAAAAGAGCGCGGTACGATGGAAACGCTGCTCTGCAGCCCGGCCGATCGCACGGAGATCGTGTTCGGCAAACTGCTGACGATCATGCTGTTCAGCATCATGACCGTGGTGCTCAACGTGATCAGCGTGGCGATTACCGGGTACTTCGTGCTGCGCGAGCTGCCCGAGGTGAGTTGGCCGCCACTGTTGACCCCCGTCTGGCTGCTGCTGGTCCTGATTCCCGTGTCGGCATTATTCAGCGCGCTGTGCCTGGCTTTGGCGGCGTTTGCCCGCAGCAGCAAAGAGGGCCAGTACTACCTGATGCCCGTGCTGATGATCGCCATGCCGCTGGTGATGTTGCCCCTGGCGCCCGGCGTCGAGCTGACGCTGGGCAACAGCCTGATTCCGATCACCGGCCTGGTGCTGTTGCTGCAGGTGCTGCTCGAGGGCGACTATGCGCGTGCGGTGCCCTATCTCGCTCCGGTGACGCTGATCACGCTGGGCGGGTGCCTGGCGTCGATTCGCTGGGCGGTCGACCAGTTCAATTCGGAAAAAGTACTGTTCCGCGAAAGCGAACGGCTCGACCTTGCTCTCTGGCTACGGCAAATGCTCCGCCAGCGCGAGGCCACACCCAGCCCGGCCATGGCCGTGTTCTGCGGCGTGCTGATCCTGCTGGTGCAGTTCTTCCTGAGCTTGAGCCTCAAGGTCGGGGAGAAGGCCAGCTTCAACGATTTTGTGATGCTGGCGTTGGGCACGCAATTGGTCGTGATTCTCACGCCCACACTGCTGATGACGATCATGCTCACGCGGTCGGCCGTGCAGACGCTCCAGCTGCGGCTGCCCACGTGGCGCACCGTCGGCGCAGCGCTGGGTCTGGTCGTCACGCTGCACCCGTTGTTCAACTACCTGAAGATCCTGGTACTTCGGCTCTACCCGATCGACGACGAGATCCTGCGGCAGATGGACCGTTTGTTGGCACAGCCGCCTAGCCTGTGGCAGGCAATCTTGGTCGTGGCCTGCGTGCCGGCGATTTGCGAGGAGCTGGCCTTCCGAGGGTTCATCCTCACCGGATTGCGGCACCTGGGCCACAAATGGCAGGCCATTGCGATCGCGAGCTTTTTCTTTGCGATCACGCATGCGATCTTGCAGCAATCGCTCGTCGCCTTTGCGCTGGGCTTGTTGTTGGGCTACCTGGCCGTGCAAACGGGTAGCATTCTTCCGAGCATCGTGTTCCACATGTCGCACAACGCCCTGGTGCTGATCACGGCCCAATTGACGCCGCAATTTGTCGAGGACAATCCGGCCGCCGGCTGGCTCGTGGCGCATGCGGCCGATGGCACCATGCTCTATCATTGGCCCATCGTGCTGGCCGGCGTGCTGGTCGCGGCCACGATTCTCATCTGGTTGTCGGGCCACAAGCACCCACGCTTGCCAGAAGAATCGCTCTGCGAGGCGATGGGCAGCCCGCCGGCGGGGTCGTTGGCCGGGTAGAATCCCCGGTCGGCGATTGACACCGCTACACGGCCTCTCCCTTCGGCTACGGCTCCTATGTCGCTGCACGCCTTTCGCGCCCGGTGGGTCATTCCGGTGGACGGCTCGCCCGTCGACGGCGGCATCGTGTCGATCGATCAAGCGCAGATTGTCGGCGTCGGCCGAGCAACCGACACACGCTGGGCCGGCGTGCCGGTCGAAGATCTGGGCGACGTGGCCCTGCTGCCCGGCCTGATCAATGCACATACGCATCTGGAGTTCAGCGATTGCAGCTCGCCCTTGGGCGCAGCAGGCATGGCGCTGCCGGCTTGGATCGCTCAGGTCATCGAACATCGCCGCTCGATGCTCGATCACCGCGCGGAAACGACGCGTCAGGGTCTGCAAGAGTCGCTCCGGGCCGGTGTCACCACCTTGGGCGAGATTGCCACCGCGGGCTGGGACCCGACGGCGTTTGACGCGGCCGTCCCGGCGGCGGTCGTGTTCTACGAATTGATCGGCCTCGGACCCGCGCGGCTCGCGCCGAATCTCGAACTCGCGCGGCGCCATTTGGCCACACCCGGCACGTATGTGGCCGGGCTGAGTCCGCATGCCCCCTACACCGTACATCCCGAGCTGCTGGCCGGCCTGGTCGACCTGGCCGTGGGCGCAGGCGCACCGATTGCCATGCACCTGGCCGAGTCACGCGAGGAGCTCGATCTGCTGGCCGACCAACGCGGCGCATTCGTCGAGCTGATCTCGAGCCTGGGTGCCTGGTTTCCCGACGCCATCCCGCGCAGCACTCGACCGCTCGACTACTTGCAGCAGCTCGCCCGAGCGTCGCGCAGCCTGGTGATCCACGGCAATTACCTCGACGACGAAGCCATCGCCTTCGCCGCGAGACAAAGCGAGCGCATGAGCGTGGTTTACTGTCCGCGCACACATGCCTATTTCGCGCACGAGCGTTATCCGTTGACGGCCATGCTGGCGGCCGGCGTGCGGGTTGCGCTCGGAACCGATGGCCGCGGTTCAAACCCCGACTTGAGCCTGCTGGCCGAAATGCGTCACGTCGCGCGAACGTTTCCTGAGCTTGCCCCCGACGTCGTCATCCGCTTGGGCACCATTGAGGGCGCACAAGCCCTGGGTCTGGCCGGCAACCGTGGAACTCTCGAGCCAGGCAAACGCGCGGACCTGATCGCCTTGCCGACTCGTGCTGCCACTCCACGCGCGGCCGTCGCCGAGATCCTGGCCGGCGATCAGCCGGTCGGCGGCGTGATGCTCGCCGGTTGCTGGGCGCGCGATCCTAGAGCCGGCAATTCATGATCGCCGTTTCGAGAATGGCCGAGGCTCCGAGCGCCTCGAGCCGCTCCATGATGCCGATCACTTCATTGCGCTTGACCATGACCCGGACCGCGCACCAATCGGGGTCTTCGAGGGCGTTGACCGTCGGCGAATTGAAGCCCGGCGTGATTTTCTCAGCCTCGGCCAGCCGCGTACGCGGGACGTTGTATTCCAGCAACGAGTAGCTCCGGGCAATGACCACGCCTTCGATCCGCCGCACGACCCGGTCGGCGAGCTCCGCGTGACGCTGCTGGCGGTTCTGGATCAGCACCGTCTCGTAACTGCCAATGTCGCAAAGGATTCTCAGCCGGTTCGCCGCCAGCGTGCTGCCGGTCTCGACCAAGTCGACGATCGCGTCGGCCACGCCGAGAGCGATCATCACTTCGACCGAGCCGGACAGCTCGACGACGTGGGCCTGGGCTTGATGCGCGGCCAGGAACTTGCGCGTGACGTGCGGAAAACTCGTCGCGACGCGCAGCCCATCGAGCCCCTTCGGGCTGGTGTGGGGGGCATCGTCCGGTACGCAAATCGCCAGCCGGCACTGACCGAAGCCGAGCTTCAGCCGGGTCTCGAGATCGGCGCCGCTCTCTTCGACCAGGTCCGATCCGGTGATGCCCATGTCGATGGCACCCTCGGCGCAGAGTACCGGAATGTCTTCGGTCCGCAGCAGCGTGACGTCGACCGGCATCTCGCGCACGCGGGCAAACAGACTGCGGGCTTGCTGCCGAAAGCTCAGCCCCGCGTCTTTGAGCAGCGGCCCGGCGATCTCCGAGATACGCCCTTTGCTGGGGATGCCAATACGAAGATTGTGCGTCACTGCGTCGATCCTTCCGCTGTGGGCGGGGGCTGCGAAGGTGAATTCGCCGAGCCGGAAACGCCGCGCGAAGCCTTCTCGTCGATGCCCGAGATTCCGAATCGCCGGGCCAATTCCGCTTCGACGTCGGCCAGCCGCACGTCGCGATGGGCCAACATGACCAGCAGGTGGTAAATCAAATCGGCCGCTTCCCGAACCAGGTGAGCCTGGCCGTCGGCCCCGGGTTCGCCGGCCGCCTCGACCACCTCGGCCGCCTCCTCGGTCACTTTGGCCCCGATCTTGGACACGCCGCCGGCGAACAGGGTCGTGGTGTACGATTTCGCCGGCGGATGGTCGCGCCGGTCGACAATCACCTGCATCAGCCGGGGCAGGATCTCCGCGGAAGCAGCCATCGGTCCAAAACCTGGTCGTCGCGACGGTACGATGAAGTTCAAGGTCGGCAGTTCGCACTTTAGGTGACCGGCGGGAAACTGGCAAATGGGCGCAGCAGCGTGCATCCGCGGCAAAAAATCGGCATGAACGTTTCGCCTTTGCCTGTCGAGTGCTGGTATCTCACCGGGCCGACGGCCTCGGGAAAATCGGCCGTCGGGGTCGAACTGGCCAAACAGTTGGACGCCGAAATCGTCTCGCTCGACTCGATGGCCATCTATCGCGGTATGGAGATCGGCACGGCCAAGCCCACCGCCGCCGAGCGGCAGCGCGTGCCGCACCACTTGATCGACCTCCGCGAACCTGCCGAAGAGTTCAGTGTCGCCCAGTACCTGGCGGCCGCCCATGAGTGCGTCGCCGGCATCCGCTCGCGCGGGCGGCAGGCCGTGTTCGTCGGCGGCACGCCGCTCTATCTGAAGACCCTGCTGCGCGGGCTCTTTCCGGGTCCGCCAGCCGATCGCGAGCTGCGTGCCCGATTGAGCGCAGAGGCCGAGCGCACAGGCAGCGATGCGCTGCACGCGCGGCTGGCCGTCGTCGATCGCGAAGCCGCGGCGCGAATTTCACCGAGCGACGTGCGTCGCCTCGTGCGTGCCCTGGAGGTTTACGAGCTGACCGGACGGCCGATCAGCGCGTGGCAGCAGCAGTTCGACCGCGCGCGCCCCGCCGAGGCGTGCCGCGTGTTCTGCCTGTCGTGGCCGGTGGCCGAATTGAATCGGCGGATCGACGAACGCGTCGACGCCATGTTCGCCGCCGGTTGGGTCGAGGAAGTGCGCCGACTGCGCGCCGCGCCCGGCGGCCTGGGGATGACCGCCTTGCAGGCCGTTGGCTATCGCGAAATCGCCGAGGCGCTCGACGGCCAACTCGAACTGCCGGCGGCCATCGAGCAGATCAAGCTGCGGACGCGCCAATTTGCCAAGCGCCAGCGCACCTGGTTTCGCAGCTTGTCGGAGTGCCGCATGGTCGCGATGCATGTCTCGCGCACGCCGCGAGCGGTTGCCGCGGCGATTGCCGCCGAAGGCCTGGCGACGGCCCCTGCGGATCGCCCGCTCGCAACCGCGCGCGAAGACGACGCGAACTCGGCTTGATCCCTACCCCGCCGCTACGTCAGCCGGCAGGTTGCGGCACGACGATCGGCTGGTCGGCAGGCGGCACGGCGAACTTCACCGGCTCCCACCTGGCGTGATCGAGCTGCACGCTGATCTCGGCCTGATCGCCGTGCTTGAACCAATCGAGGGAAACCTGCCCCTTGGTGTCGGTCTTGAGCTGCACGGGGTCGGCAGCCGAGTGATAGGCCAGGTGCTCGACACCCGTTTCGGTCTGCCGCCGGCTCGGTTTGACCGCGGCATCCGCGATGGGCTGGCCCGTCGGGTCGACCAACGTCAACACGAACCTGTCGGCCGGCTCGAGCACGCACAGCACGGTCTGTGCCGTCGCCGCGCCATCGTCGGCCGTGCCGTCGAAGATCTGGTGATGAAAGGCAAACGCATGCTCGGGCGCAAAGACGCTCACGGCGATGCCGTGCCGGCGATTTGCCGGCAGCAGGTCTTTGAACACGGCGCGACCTTCGGCATTCGTCTTGGCGGCAAACGGTTGACCTTGAAAGCGTCCATCCGGCCAGGTCTTCAAATAGACCAGCACCTGGGCGTCGGCGATTGGCTCTGCCTCGTTCTGCGCGACCACGTTGAGGCTTTTCCAGCGGACCGGCCCCTGATCGCCTTCGACGGCTGCCTTGACGTTGGCGATCACAGCCTGGCGTTCGAGCATGGCCACGAGCCGCTGCTTTTCTGCTCGCTCTTCGCTCAAGCCGAAGAACAAATACAGAATCGCTCCGGTGAGCACGAGCACGTAAACCAACAAGATACGCACCAGCATGATCCGGTCTCCTCGGTCAACCCATTGGCAATCGCGAGCGTGCCGTTCGAACGGTCCAAAACGATCGCGTGCCGTGCTTTCCGCCTGTGGCAATGTCAGACCTTGTTCCAGCCCGGCATCGACGAGTGCCTGGTAGTGAAACTCCAGTTCCTCGCGAATGTCGGCGTCGATTTCCCTGGCCGGTCGCCAATCGCCCGGTCGCAACCAGGCACGAAACAACGCCAGTCGACTCATGACGGTCGCCCTCTCGGGTGAAAACCCAGCACACGATTGATGGCTTCGCTCATCTGCGTCCACGCGGCGGTCTGTTCGGCGAGCTGCTTGTGTCCCGCTTCCGTCAGCCGGTAATACTTCGCGCGCCGGTTCGACTCCGACACGCCCCAGCTCGACTCGATCCAACCGCGACGCTCCATGCGATGAACAGCAGGGTACAACGAACCCTCTTCCACTTTCAGAAACTCGTCGCTGATCTGGTGCAGATGGCGAGCAATGCCATAGCCGTGTTTGGGACCGCCTTCGAGGGTCCGCAGAATCAGCAAATCGAGGCTGCCTTGCAGCACTTTGGCCTTATCTGGGGTTTCCATGACCGTCACTCCCCTAGGTCTTCTAGGGGAATGATAAACAACTCCCCTAGAACGTCAAGGGGAAAGAAAAGAATCTCGCGGCAACGTTGCGACGGTTCGTCCGTAGCCGCGCGAATCACGCAATTGTGACGAGAAGCGTGCCCGATCGCCGCCCGAGGGAAATGGCTCCCTCACGGGCGTTTGCGCCGCGCGCGCAGCGAACCTAGGCGACTTCCCGCCCTCAGGCTTACAATGATCGCTTTTCTCACGCCGGCCAGTAGTTACCCGGCGGTTTTTGCGATGAGGAACTCCCCGACCGTGCTACGTACCCATACCTGCGGCGAACTGCGTGTGAACCAGGCCGGGCAGACGGTAACGCTTTGCGGATGGGTCGATACGAACCGCGACCACGCCGGGGTCCAGTTCGTCGATCTGCGCGACCGCTACGGCAAAACGCAGATCGTTTTCGGGCCGGAAAGCGGGGCGGAAATCCAACAAGCGGCCCGTGGCCTGCGGGCAGAGTTCGTCGTCCGGGTGACCGGCAAAGTGGCCCGTCGCCCCGAAGGCACGGTCAACCCGAAGCTCGACACCGGCGAAATCGAGGTTCGTGCAGCGCAGCTCGAGGTGCTCAATCGCAGCCAAACGCCGCCCTTCCAGCCTGGCGCGATCGACGCCCCCGGCGAAGACATCCGGCTGAAGTATCGCTATCTCGACCTGCGCCGGCCCGAAATGCAGCGGATCATGCTGCTGCGTGGCCGGCTGGTCAAACTGATGCGCGACTACTTCGACCAGCACGGGTTTCTCGACGTCGAGACCCCCATGCTCGGGCGCAGCACGCCCGAGGGCGCCCGCGACTATCTGGTTCCCAGCCGAGTGAACAAGGGCAGCTTCTATGCCTTGCCCCAGTCACCGCAGTTGTACAAGCAGATTTTGATGGTCGCCGGCTACGACCGGTACGTGCAAGTGGCGCGCTGTTTTCGCGATGAAGACCTGCGTGCCGATCGTCAACCGGAGTTCACTCAGTTAGACCTCGAAATGTCGTTTGTCGACAGCGAGGACGTGATTGGGATCATCGACGGCCTCGTCCAACTGGCAGCCAAAGACTTGCTGGGCCTCGACGTGCCCTTGCCGCTGCCGCGCATGACCTACGACGAGGCGATGGAGCGCTTTGGCCACGATGCGCCCGACTTGCGCTTCGGCATGGAGCTGATCGATGTGACCGACCTGGCGCGCGAGGCGGAATTTCGGGTCTTTCGCAGCGCGGCCGACTCTGGGCAGCGTGTGCGCGGGATGAATGCCCGCAGCGCCGCCGACCGCTACAGCCGCAAGGCGATCGATGAGCTGACCGCATTTGTGATGCAGGACTTTGGCGCCAAAGGGCTGGTCTGGTTCAAGGTCGAAGCCGACGGCGCCTTGGCTTCGCCGACGGCCAAGAACTTTGCCCCCGAGCTGCTCAAGCGATTGGCCGAGCGGCTCGAGGCGCGTCCCGGCGACTTCCTGCTGTTCGTGGCTGACACATTCGAGGTCACCTGCAAGGCGTTGTATGGCCTGCGCAAACGGCTAGGCGCCGAGTTGCAGCTCTACGACCCCAAGACGATGCACTTTTCCTGGATCGTCGAGTTTCCGATGTTCGCCTGGGATGGCGAGGAACAGGTCTGGGCGGCCATGCACCACCCGTTCACCGCGCCTCGTAACCAGGACTTCGACAAGCTCGCGACCGAACCGGGCGGCTGCCGTGCCCAGGCCTACGATCTGGTGATCAATGGCTACGAGGCCGGCGGCGGCACGATCCGAATCCACTCCCAGGAGATCCAGCAGCAGGTTTTCCGGCTGTTGGGCATCAGTCCCGAGGCAGCCAAAGAGCGGTTCGGGTTCTTGCTCGACGCGCTCCAGTTCGGCGCCCCGCCGCACGGCGGAATTGCCCTGGGCTTGGATCGCTGGGTGATGCTGTTCGGCGGCCTGGACAATATTCGCGACGCGATCGCCTTTCCCAAGACGCAAAAGGCCACCGATCTGATGACCGAGGCTCCCAGCCCGGTCGATCCGAAACAATTGCGCGAGCTGGCGATTCGGACGAATCTCTAGCGCAGCAACCGACGATCGTGGCATCGTCGGGTGCGTCCGCTCCGTTGACGTCTTTGCCTCGGGGGACCGATACTGCAAGCTGGTGCCAACATCCCGCTCTAGGAAGGTCCGGATCGCGATGATGAGGAAGCCCCTTCGAACCGCGCTCGGCTGCTTGCTGATCGCGGCGCTGTTACCGTTGGTGGGCTGCTCGGGAAGCAAGACAACCGAAGAGACGGGGGCCGAGGCGCCGACGCCTCCGGTCATCGAACCCGGCCCCGAAACAGAACCAGGCTCACCGGCAGCCGAAACGCCGCCCACCCCCGCGGCGCCGAGCGGCGACGCTTCGACCGAAGCAGCGCCTGCGGTCCCCGCGACGGAACCGGCCGGCGAGTCGACTAAAACCTCAACAGACACTGCCTCTGAGAAGCCGGACGACATGCCCGCCGAGCCGACCGCCGATGCGACGGCACCCGCCGCGACGCCTGTGGCCGAGGCCGCCCCCTCGACAACGCCGACCGTCCCTGCCGTAACGCTGGTCGAAGAGGTTACCGCCATGCCCGCGGTCGAAATGACCGAGGCCCAGGCGGCCACCTGCGTGGTCAAAGTCGGCGACACTTTTCCGCAGATCTCCGCCGCGACGTTTTCCGGCGAAGCCAAGCAGCTCGCCGAGCTGCTCGGGCCGCGCCTGACGGTCGTGGCCTTTTGGAACGCGAGCAATCCATACGCCGTCTGGGAGCTGAAGCGCGTCGGTGAATTGATTGCCATGCCCCTGACCGATGCCGGTGTCAGTGTGGTGGCGATCAACTGCGGCGATCCTGCCGAGCTGGCGCAACAAACTGCGGCCGCGTCGCCGGAAAAAGTCGTCCAGCTGATCGACCCCCAGCGCGCGGCATTCGCGCAGGTTGCCACAGCGCGGTTGCCGCGCGTCTACCTGCTCGACGCGTCCGGCAAGGTCTTGTGGTTCGACCTGGAGTACTCGCAAGAGACCGAGCGCAGCTTGATGCAGGCCGTACACTTTGCCCTGCAAGGCTCCGGTGGGTGAATCTTGGCACGATCCGCGACGAGCGCCGAAAAAACCGCTCCCCGGGCAGTTACGCGCGAAGCGGCTCAACCGTCGCCCGCGGAATCCGCCCACGTGATCCGCATCGCGCTCGCCCAGATTGCGCCGTTCTTGGGTAATCGGGCTCAGAACCACGCGCGCCACGTCGAACAAATCGCCGCGGCCCGCACACGCGGGGCGGACTTGATCGTCTTTCCCGAATTGTCGCTGACCGGCTATTTTCTGCGCGACATGGTGCCCGAGATGGCGTTGCACGCCGAGGCGCCGGATATCGGCGAGCTGGCCGCCGCCGCGGGCGACAGCGCACTGGTGGCGGGCTTCGTCGAGGAATCGTCGAACAACCGCTTCTACAACTCGGCCCTGCTGGCCGAGGGCGGCCGCGTCGTCCACGTCCACCGTAAGGTCTATCTGCCCACCTACGGCCTGTTCGAAGAGCAGCGTTATTTCGCCGCCGGCGAGCGACTGCGCGCCGTCGACAGCCCGCGGCTGGGGCGCATCGGCCTGCTCGTGTGCGAAGACTTTTGGCACCTTTCGGCGATTGCCGTGATGCAGGCCGAGGAAGTCGACGTGCTGGTGTGCGTTGCGAACTCGCCGGGACGCGGCGTGAGCGACGACGAGCCTGCCACGGCCCGTACCTGGCGACTACTGGTGCAGGCCTACGCTCAAGCGCTGGGAGCCGTGGTCGTGTTCGTCAATCGCGTCGGTTTCGAAGACGGCTTGTGCTTCTGGGGCGGCAGCATGGTCGTGGGCCCCGATGGCCAAACGCTCGGCGCGGCCCGACTGTTCGACGAAGATCTGACGATCGTCGCGTTCGATCGCCGCGAACTGCGACGGCAGCGGCTGCTGACGCCGTTGGGCCGCGACGAGAAGCTGCTGTTGACGATCGAAGAGCTCAATCGAATCAAGCGACGTCGCTATGAAGGCTGATTCCCAGCCGCCGGCTCCACCGCCATGGGAAGGCATGCGTATCTCGGCGCCCTTGGTGACCGAGGTCCTCTGCCGTTTCATCCGCCAGGAAATCGTGCGCACCGGCTTTACCCGCGCCGTGCTGGGCCTCTCCGGCGGTATCGACTCGTCAGTCGTCGCGTTTCTGGCAGCGCGAGCCCTGGGGCCGGAAAACGTCCTGGCAGTGACCATGCCGTACAAGACGTCGAGCGCCGAAACGATCCGCGACAGCCGCCGCGTGGTCGAAGCGACCGGCGTGCAAGCGCTCGATGTGCCGATCACGCCGCAGATCGACGCCTATTTCGCTCGGTTCCCCGACGCCTCACGGATGCGGCTGGCCAACAAGTGCGCCCGCGAGCGGATGACCGTGCTTTACGATCACAGCGCCGCGTTCGGCGGGCTGGTCTTGGGCACCAGCAACAAGAGCGAGCTGCTGCTTGGCTACGGCACGCAGTTCGGTGACCTGGCCTCTGCGATCAATCCGATCGGCGATTTGTACAAGACCCAGTTGCGGCAACTGGCCGAGCACCTGGAGTTACCGCCGGAGATTCTCGCCAAGGCCCCCAGCGGCGATCTGTGGGTCGGCCAGACCGACGAAGGCGAACTCGGCTTCAGCTATGCCGAGGTCGATCGGCTGCTCTATCTGCTGGTCGATCGCCGCGTGTCGCCCCACGAGGTCGAGGTCTACGGCTTCGAACCGGCGTTTGTCGCGCGCGTCGGCGAGTTGATCCGGCGCAATCACTACAAGCGCCGCCTGCCGATCATTGCCAAGCTCTCGAACCGCACCATGGATCGCGACTTCCGCTATCCGCGCGATTGGGGAACCTGAGCATCGAGCGTCCCGTTCGGCGCGCGAACCCGGCCGCGCGGCCTCAAAACTCCGTGACCAACACGGGGGGCCATTCCCCCCGGGCCACGAGCCACAGCCCGACCGTGACCGCCGCGACGAGCAACACGGGAATGATCCACCAGTAGAAATAGCGCAGCAAAAACTTCATGGTTGCACGGGTACAGCAGGGCCCGGCACGGTATGCTCGCGCAACCAAGCGGCCAAGACTTGGGCGAGCTGCTCGCAGCCGCGGCAGTTCAAATGATAGTCGTCGTAGAAGTTCGCTTCCCAGCCCGATAGGCTCGCGGCCGCATCGACCACCTCGGCACCCGTCGCCCGGCCAACCTCGAACGTCGCGGCGTTGAACTCGTCGATCATCTTGCGCCACCGCACGATCTCCGCGGGCTGGAACGATCGCGGGCGCAACTCGGCACGGGCCAGCCAGAGGCGTTTGGCCGCTTCTTCGCCCAGAAACTCGTTCCACAGCACGGGCTGCGTCACTAGGAGCAACCGCACCCGGCGTGCTTGGGCAGCTTCGACCAAGTCGCGCAGCCGCCGCGAGTATTCCTGGGTTTCGCGGGCCAGGTCAAAGTCGCCGGGCGGCAGCACCAGCCGGCCCAACCGCCGGAGCCGCAGCGTCGATCCGTCGTGGTCGTAGTAATAGCCCGCGTGGAGCCGGCCGTTCCAGAGATACCGGCCCAATTCGATCGAGCGCGATTTCAGCCAGTGCGGCGCCGTCGCCGAACGCGCATCGAGCCGCAACATCGCGCCTACCAGGTCGTTGACGCCCACGAGGGCGATCACGCAGTCGACCTGGCCAACCAGCGGCGATTCGCGCATGAATCTTAGATGTTGCTCCGTGCCGAACTCGCTCACGGCAGCGGCCCCGACCCAGGTGTTGCGATCCGCCACCCGGGGCACCTTTGCCGCGAGCAACGCCGGCCAGGTGGCCGCGTCGTCGATATAGATGCACTCGGTCGTGCTGCCGCCGAGGCACAGCATGCGATACGTTGCCGCACGGTCCAGCCAATCGGCGCCACGAATGCCGTGGGCGTTGTAACTCACCTGCGCGACGGCCGACGTGCCAGGCAGTTGAAAGACCTCCGGCTCGAACACGTAGCGCGTCTGTGGGGTCCGCAGATGAAACGGGGGAGACGGCCACAGGTAGTCCAACGCCCCCTCCGCACCGATCAGCGCCAAGAGCGAGGCCGCGCCAAACACCCAGCATCCGGATCGGTTTCCGGCCAGCCAAGTTCGCAGGTGCAGCGAGACCGACGCCAGGACGAGACCGCCAAGGAGCGCGCCGGCCGCAACATAGGCTAGCAAACCGAACGTCCCGGCCAGGCGCGGCGACCAGCCGCGCAGGCCGGCCGCTGCGCTGTCGAGCACCACCAGAAGCGGCACCAACAGCAAGCCGCAGAGCGAGCCGTACGCCGCCACGATCGAGATGCGCTGGGCGGCCGAGGGCTCGCTCATCGGTCGTACTTGCCCCATTCCGAGGCGCAAGCCCCCTTAAAGTCGTGCAATCGCGTCACGATATTTGTCGGGTTCGCCAGGGTCAAGCGAGGACCGATCAGGCGAGGTCTTCTAGGGCCCGGTCGAGCAACTCGGCGGTGCGATTCAAGCGTCGCAAGCCGGGCGCCACGCGCGGGTGGACGAGCACACGCACCCGCTTGACATAATCGTCGAATTGCTCGCGCGCCAACGTACGAACCACGGGAGACACGTCGTCCAGCCGGCGGTAGCAACGCTCTTTGCCGAAATGGACCTCGATATTGAACTCGACTTCGCGTTTGACCGGCGGAGCGTCAAAAATCACCTCGTGCGGCGCAATCACCCCGCCGAGCGCCGTGCTGGCCACGGCGGCAAACCGCTCGGCCAACTGCACCAGCCACGGATAGGGCCGCCGCGCCAGGCGATCGTAATGTGCCCGGTGCTGGAACAGGCTGAACTGGGCCAGGCGTTTGTAGAGCCGCCGGGTGCGTCCAAACAGCCCGTCGAGCAAGTCTTGCGCGGGCCCCTGGCCTGCGGCCGCCAAGAGTTCGCCGACAAACGCGCTCTCGTCGAGACGAAACAGCGCATCGAGATCGAGCTGCCCGTAGAGCAGGAAGAACGCCCGCTGGAGCATGGCCGTGGCCGAGCGCACAGCGTGATGCCAGTAGACCTCACTGAACATCACATAGCGGGCAAAGACCATCAATTCGGCGGCCGTTTTCGCCTTGTCCGTGATGGCCAGGGCATCGCCGGCCTCGTTCAGGCACAGCCCGCTGATCAGCCGCGCCTGGTCGAAATTGCGGCCATACGGCACCCCGGCGTGCAGGCTGTCGCGCGCCAGGTAGTCCATCTTGTCGATGTCGATCGGGCCGGAAAGCATGCTCGAGAGAATCTGCATCGGCACGTCGCGAGGCACGTCGGAAAGCAGCATCACCACGTCGCGCGGATTGACGCCCCAGGCATCGCGCAACGCATCGGCGATCTCGCCTTCGAGCAGATAGCTGTTTGCGAACAACTCGTGCGACGGCACGCCCGGCAGGCGGATATCTTCGATCGGGTGACAAAACGGCCAATGCCCCAGGTCGTGCAACAACGCCGCGGCGATGAACAGCTCGGCATGGTGCCGGTCGATCACGCGGGCAAACCGCGGGTCATGGCTCAGATGGCGCAGGTACACGAGCGCCAGGCGATAGACCCCCAACGCATGCTCGAACCGCGTGTGATTCGCCGCCGGGTAGACCAGCGATACCAGACCGAGCTGGCTGATGCGCGCCAAGCGGCGAAACTCGGGCGCGTCGATCAATTGACGTACCCGATCGGTCAGCGGAACATCGACCTCCGGCGGAATGCGGATCAATCCTTCATGGGCGTCCAGGGCGGCGATTTCCGGGATCGAACTGATTGCACCCATGCTGTGCCTCAGTCTTCGACCGTCGTGCAGTGCGGCCCGAACAGTTCGAGGACCAGCTCGGCGACCGTGTCCAGGGGGCGCTCGGTGCCCATCTGCGCCAGCTCGGCCCAGAGCCGCGCCCCGGCCTGCACGGTCGGTTCAAGATGCGGCGGGCAGGTGAATTGAAACTGGGCATCCGGCCGCAAGGCCGTGAACCGCTGCCGCAAGGCCGCCGGCACGGCCGCCATTTCGCGCACGGTGACGAAATCGGCCTGGCCCACCAGCAGCGGATTGTCGCGCCCGACAATCATCGACCGCTCGTCTTCTTTGTAGATCACCACCGGCTTCCCGAGCATCCACGCCATGGTCAATTCGGCCACGCCGCCCTCGTCGGGTACGCGGCCGTTCATGTTGAACACCAGCGCCCCGCAACCGACCAGCACCTGGTAGACGTCCAGCGCGAAGACGGCCGAATGGACGATCTGCCCGACCACGGCCGGCTCGTGGCCTTGGGCCGCCAACAGGGGCCGGACACGGGCAAACTCCATCCCGTCGGCATGCGGTACGAAGGCTTCAAACCCGGCGCCGGTCAAGACGTCGGCCAGGTGTTCCATTTCCAGGCGTTCGGCCCGATTGAACAGCGGGCCCGCACAATAGACTCGACGCGGGAAACGATGCGGCTCGATCAGCAGCGGCTGGCGATCCATAGGCGATTGCTTCGCGTGCGCCGCAACTTCGAGCTTTGCGGCGCGGGCGACCTCCGTGCGGCCCGGGAGAAATCCTTCGATTCGTAGGGTAACCTACCGGGATGCAATTCGACGTGCAAGAACATCGGCCATCGGGAATAGCGACGCGCTGGGCCGACTTCTCGCAGTTTGTCCGCGGGGGGTTGCTGTGCATCGCGCTGGCGGCGGCGCTCGGCGCCGATGCCCGGGGCGACGTGCCCGTGGCCGGTCGCTTCGAAGTCGCCTTGCCTGCCGGCATCGAGGCGCCGGATGCAGGACGATTGTTCGTGTTTCTGTCCGCGCGCGCCGCGCCGGAGCCCAGACTGGGCCCCAATTGGTTCAAGCCGGAGCCGTTCTTCGGCATCGACGTTGAAGGGTGGGCAGCGGGCCAACACGTCGTCGTCGACCGGCAGGCCGACGGCTATCCGGCCACACTCGATCAACTGCCGTCGGGCACCTACTTCGCCCAGGCCGTGCTGCACACGTCGTTCGATTCGCCCTTTCCCGGGCGCGGCGCGGGAAACCTGTATTCGCAGCCACGGGAGTTTCGTTTCGATGCCGCGTCGGAGGAGTGCCTGGTGTTGGAACTCAGCGAGACAGTCGCCGAAGAACCGTTTCCCGCTTCGGACCGGTTGGAAGAGATCGTCCTGCCCAGCGAATTGCTGTCGCGATTTGCCGGGCGGACGGTCGTTCAGCGCGCCGCCATCGCGCTGCCCGAAAGCTACGCCGATTCGCCCGAGCGGCGCTATGGCGTGATTTATGAAATCCCCGGATTCGGGGGCAGCCACCGCACGGCAACGCGCTATCTGGCCACGCCCGCGACCTCGCATGACGCGACAGAGCCAGGCGACTCGCCACGGCCCGCGGAGTTCATTCGCGTCCTGCTCGCGGGGCAGTGCGCCTGGGGTCACCACGTGTACGCCGACAGTGCTACGAACGGACCGCGAGCGACGGCGCTGGTCGAAGAGTTGATCCCGTACATCGACGCCCATTACCGCACGATTGCCGAGCCAACCGCACGGTTCCTCACCGGCCACAGTTCGGGCGGTTGGGCCAGCTTGTGGCTCCAGGTGCGCTATCCCGGCACGTTCGGCGGGGTGTGGAGCACCGCGCCCGACCCTGTCGATTTTCGCGACTATCAAGGCGTCGACCTGTACGCGACACCGCCGCAGAGTCTGTATGTCGATCCGTCCGGGATGCGGCGCCCGATCGCCCGGCGGGCGGGCAAACCGGTGCTCTGGTACGACGATTTCGCGCGGATGGACGACGTATTGAAACGGGGCGGCCAGTTGCGCTCGTTCGAGGCCGTTTTCAGTCCACGCGGGCCCGACGGCGAACCCTTGCGGCTATGGGATCGCACCACGGGACGCATCGATCCCGCGATCGCGACAGCGTGGGAGGCGTACGACATCCGCCTGGTGCTTGAGCGCAACTGGGACACGCTCGGGCCCTTGCTGGCAGGCAAACTGCACGTCATCGCCGCGGGACTCGACACGTTCTATCTCGACGGCGCCGTGCGGCGCCTCGCAGAGTCGCTCGATGAACTCGGCAGCGATGCCGTGATCGAGGTCGACGAAGACAAGGACCACGCCACGCTCTTGAATCCAGCGCTACGCGCGCGGATCCTCACCGAAATCACCGAGACGTTTCACGTGCATCACCCCCTGCCAGAGCCGGCGCAGGCCGCGCCCTGACGCGCCCTTCGACCAACGGGCCCTGCTTACAACGGTCAGGTCCGCTAGCCGGTCACCCAGGTGGGCGGAAACAGCGCAGCGCAGTAGCCGAGCACAATCGTCAACAAGGCATAAAAGCCGTAGTGCACGGCCGCAGTGCCGAAGTCGAAATCGAAGGTGGCGAAGGCCGCCGTGGCGCCGGCCAAAAAGAACGGCGGGACGATAAACATCCACACCCACAGCTCCGGCCGTTCGACGTAGATCGGCAGCAGCCAGGCAAATGCTGCCCAGGTGACCGTATAGACCAGGCCGCAGATCGCCCCGCGAATCCACAACGACCAACCGCGATAGGGCTCCAACTCGGCATTGCGCAATAGCGCGTAACAGCCCACGGCAATCGCCGGCGAAATCAGCACCAGCCCCACGGCGGGAACCACCACTGGCACCGCCGGCATGAAGCGGAGCAAGACGGCCAGGACGACAACGGCCAGGCTACCGACGACGACGGCGAAGACCGTAACCGGGTTGAACTTCGTCTCCTGCCGCGCGATCGGCTTGGTCGACGGGCGCCCTTTCGAGTCCTTTCCGCCCGAGGCGTGCTCCTCGGGGACATGGATCTTGATCTCTTCCGCAGTCGCCGCCGGAATGTTGATCGTGGTCTTGCAGCGCGGACAAGGGCCCTGTTTGCCCGCGAATTTGTCACTGACGCGAAAACTCGCCTTGCAGCCGGGGCAAACGACCGGAATGGGCATGCAACCACTCGAAGGACGCGTCGAATTCCTGAAATCGAAGGCGCCAGTTTGGCACGGCCGCGCCGCATGAGCAAGCGTTGTCGCCGCCGAGTGCGGCGCGTACGATGCGGCTGCTGCTTTTCCCGTGGCGATCGTTCAAGGGCGCGTGCGCATGTCCGAGCAAAAGCTCCTCTTTCTTTGCCCTTCGGGCCATCAATTGCACGGTCCGTTGAGCCTTGCAGGACGCGCGGGGCAATGCCCGCATTGCGGCGTGCGGTTCCGCATTCCCACGCTCGAGGAGATGGCCGCGGCCGAGGAAGAGGTCTCCGCTGCGCCGCCAGAAGAGCAACCCGGCGAAACGTCGGAGGAACAAGCTGAAGAGTTCATGCCACCGCCGATCGAGGAATTCGCCGAGGGCGAGCTGATCGAAAACATCGAAATCGTCGAGGAAGAGGTGGTCGGCGGCGATTGGGAGCCAGCGACGGCATCCCCCGTCGCCTGGCCGCATTCAATGGCCGTGGCCTTCGAAGAACTTTGGCCACTCAAGGCCGCCGGCGTCACCGTAGAGATCCACCTGCGCTCGAACGAGACACTCACGCCCGATCATTACGCCGCGAGTCTTTCGCAGCGTGCCGTCGGCGTGTTCGCCGTGCGCGATGAAAGCGGCCTGTATACGCTGGCCGCGATTCCCTGGGATCAGGTCCGCCGCGTCGATGTGCGCGGCGTCGACGCGCTGCCCGAAAACCTGTTCGAATAACCCAGCCTGCGGGCCGGCGTACGCGGCTCCCTAGCGCAGCACAAGACCAAGACCTGACGCCGCCACAGGCAGGCGCCGCGGCTATTCGTCGTCGTCCTGCAGATCGCCCTCGGTCACCATGTTGAACCGCTTCGAAGCGAGCGTCGCCAAACCCGCTTCCAGGTTGTCGACCATCAGCGCCACGACGGGCAGGCCGCGTGGGCGGCTCAGCAGCGGGTAGACCTGCACGATGTTGACTTCGGCCTCGAGCAATGCCTTGCACACCCGGAGCAGCGAATGAGGTCCCGGCGGCAACTCCACCCCGATCAGATCGCTCTCGATCAAGGCCAAGCCGGCGCGCTCGAGTATCTCGCGTCCTTGCTCAGGATGGCTGAGCAGGAACCGGGCAAACGCACACTCGGCCGAGTCGGTGACGCTGAGGGCCACGATCCGCACTCGGCTTCCCTCGAAACGTCGGACCACCTCGAGAAGCTGCCCGACCCGGTTTTCCAGAAACACCGTAAACTGGCGAATCGTCGGGTAGTTCCGTCCCCGCATCGTCGCCAGATCCGTGTCGTCGCTGTCGCCAATGCTCATGATCCATCCTTCCAGGGCGGACGTCCCGACCGGGTGGACGCACAGGGGGGCGTCCGCGCACCGGGCGTTGCAGCCACGGGCTCCAATGACGATAAATTTATGCCGCATCGGCAGTTCCGTCAACGCTAGCTGATCGCGACCGCAGCCCTCGCGGCGCATCGCCAAGAAAGGACTCGCCCTCGATGTCTGAGCCGACTGTGGACGGCGATACGCCTGAAAATCGGCCGCCCTCGCTGCCGGAAGTGGTGCATCGCGAGCACGAAATTGAAATTCGCGTGCGCTACCAGGAGACCGACGCGATGGGCGTGGTCCACCACGCCAACTATTTCACGTACTTCGAGATGGGCCGCACCGAATTGCTGCGCGCCAATGGACTCGCCTATCGTGCCGTCGAGGAAGCCGGGTTGCTCATGGTGGTCGTGCGGATCAATGCCCGATTCCACCGGCCAGCGCGGTACGACGACGTGCTCCGCCTCTGCACACGGACCTCCCGGGTCTCGGCCGCCAAGATCGAACACGAGTATCGGATCTTTCGCGGTGCAGAGCTGTTAGCCGAAGGGGCCAGCACGCTGGCCTGCGTCGACCGTGAAGGCAGCATTCAACGCGTGCCGGAATGGCTGCGCACCGAGTGAGCTTCGGGCACGGCCGACGGGCGGACGCTAATCGCGCAGCCCCACGGAGCGCATCAGTCGTTCCGTTTCGCGGTAGGCCTCTTCGACCCAGGCCACAATCTGATCCGGTTCGGGAGAGTATTCGAGTTCGATCGAAATCGAACCGTCGATCCCCAACGCCTGGATCTCGCGCAGGTAGGGTTCGAACGGCACCACCCCGCGCCCCGGCGGCAGATCGCCGTGGATCTGGCCATTGCAGTCGGACAGGTGGACATGGGCGGCACGCCCGCGCAAGCGGCGCAGTTCCTCGGGCGCGACGTGCGACAGCACCAGATGGGAGATGTCGACATTGGCCCGCACGTTCGCGAGCCCTACGTCGTCGAGCATGCGCACCATCGTGTCGATATCGTTGACGAGCGACAGCCGAAATGGCTCGAGTTCCAACGCGATTTCAAGCCCCAGATCGGCAGCGTAAATGCCCAGCTCGCGCAGCCGTGCCACGGCCGTTTGCCACTGTTCGGCCGGGGCAATCACTTCTTGTTGCCAGACATATTCACCCAGCACCAGCAACACGTTCCGTGCCCGATATTCGTAAGCCAGATCGAGAAACGCCCGGACCCGGGCCACGTGGAACTTTTGCACGCTGGGATTGAAGTCGATCAAGCCGAGGGCCACACAGCACAACGAGACGATCGGCAGTTCGAGCCGTGCGCATTCGTCCCGAATCAGCCTCCGCTCGCGAGCGCCCATTTCCAGCGGATCGGCAAACAGATCGATCGTGTCGAAGCCGATTTCCTTGGTCTTGCGCAGGCCGAACTCCACCGGCTGGCCGGCTTGTACCCAGGCCGAGTTGATGAGTCCCAGTTTCATCGCCGTCGGCCCTCGCCTCGCTACCGGAACAATCGCCGCGTATCCCCGTGGGTCGCAATCGTAGTGCGCCCTGGCCCCAGGCTCAACTTGCCGCGTTCACGACGTGTCGCGAGCGACGGTATATTGCTCGCCATGTTGCGCATCTGGCTGGGTATCCTTGCACTGGCATTCCTGGGGTCCATCCTCGGCCACAGCGGCGTGCTGCCTGCCGCGCTGGCGGCCGTGGTCAGCGGCGCGTCGGAGTTTGTGTTGTCGCTGATCTGCCCGCTGTGGCTGATGACGTTGTTCCTGATGCCGGGCCTCTACCAGGAATCGCTCCGCTCGGCGCAGATGTGGTTCGAGCGGCTGCGCGGCGCGGGCGACCAAATCGACGATTTGCAGCGCAAGATCGCCCACATGGACAAGCCGCATCACATGCTGCAGCTTGCGCAGGTTTATCTGAAGCATGGCAATCTGGCCAAGGCACGGCGTTGGTTCGAGTCCTGCCTGCAGCGCGAGCCGGAGCAGCTCGACGCGCAATATGGCCTGGCACAATGTCGCTTCGCGCGCGGCGAATACGCCGAGGCTGCCGAGCTGTACGAGCGCGTGTATGCGACCAAGCCGGAACACGACTATGGCGCCACGTATCTGCGACTCGCCCAATCGCAATTGCGGTGCGGCAACTCGGACCGTGCCCGGGAAGTGCTCCACCAGATGCTGCGGTTCTATCCCGGTCATCCCGAGGCGAGCTATGAGCAGGCCCTGTTGCAGGAGGCGGCCGGCCAGCACGACGAAGCTCGCCGCTTGATGGAAGAGGTCGTGTTCAGCGTGCGTCACAGCCCGCGCTTTCAGCGCCGCCGCAACCGGCATTGGCTCATGAAGGCCCGGATGTGGCTGTGGCGCCATGGGCGCGGGTAGTCAGGGCCCCGCCGCACCATCGCTCGGAACACCCCAAGGTTTGCCCGCCTCGAACTGTGCGAGACGCGCTGCGAGTTCGCCCTGCAATCGGGCGTCGGTGTTCAAGGCCAGCGCCTGCCGGCAGGTCTCGACCGCCTGGGCGTATTGACCGGCGGCGGCGTAGGCCACGGCCAAGGTATCAAGCAAAGTCGGTTGGCGCATCTGGGTCTCCTGGCAAAGCGCCTCGGCCAGCTTCAAGGCGCCTTGGGGATCCCGCACCGCCCGATCGCGGCTCGTGGCCATGAGCCATGCAAGGCTGTTGCGCAGCTTCAGGTTCTGCGGGTCGAGTTGCAGGGCGGTACGCAACTCAACCGCCGCCGCGCGATCGTCCCCTGTTGCCTGATAGGCCGCGATGAGCTGCACGCGCGGAGTGAGCTGTTGGGGCAACTGCTCGACGAGAAACCGGAGCAGGAAGATGCCCCCCTGCGGCTGGCCGAGGCGCAGAGCGTCGGCCGCGAGTCCTGGAATCGCGGCGAGCGTCACCGTATCGAGGCGTACGGCCGCGACCAACAACTGCCGCGCTTGCGTCTCGTCGCCGCGCTGTGCTGCGATCAGCGCGAGATTGAGCGGAAACATCGGCTGGCGCGCGTCGATCTGCCGACCATCGGCAAAATACTGCTGCGCGGCGTCGAGCTGGCCGCGCGCCAACATGGCGCGCCCGAGGTGATGGTAAACCTCGGGGATTCGGCGGTCCTCCTTCATGGCCGCTCGCCAGAGCTTTACCGCGTCGTCGAGGCGCCCCTGGCCGCTCAACTCGGTCCCCACGTTGAAGAGGGTCACCGCATCGTCATCGAAGCGCGGCAGGTCGACCGGCACATTGCAGAACACGAGCCCCAGCAACCCCAACGCGACCCCCGTGGCCGTTTCCCAGATAGGCCATGCCTGCAAACTCCGCACGCGCTCGACGAGCGTCACGCCACCCGCTGCAGCAAACAAGGTCAAGGCCGGCGCCAGCGGATAGCGGTAGCGCGCGAAGACGTAAAACAGGGCCACCGCGGCGGCCATTCCGAGAATCACCAGGTACAGCACCGCCAGTCGTCGATACGCGCGGCGCGTGAACCAAATGCCGGCCAGCGCCAGCGGCGTCAGCGTGCCGAAATGCCATACGGGGCTCAGCAGGCCGAGTACCCGGGAATAGCGGGCGTGCGTATAGAGGCTTTCCGAATCGATCAATTCGTGACCATTGAAGGTCCACAGCCATTTGCGCCACAACAGCGAACACCAGCGGCCCGGTGCCGCGCCGATGTCGCTGATCGCACGGTGCAACCAATAGCGCGAGATTTCCGCCGGGGTCAGTTCGTGTCCCGCGGCACGTTCGGCCAATTGCCGGGCGTCTTCGCGTTCGAAGCGCGGATCGCCACGGCCCGGCCGTAGCGAATCGTAGGTGCCGTTTGCCTCGGCCCGGTTACCGATGTAGAAGTTCGGTCCCAATTGCGAAGTGGTCAGGGCAAACATGCCGCCGACGCGGTAGTTGCGCGCCCCCACCGGCACTAACACCAGTGCGATGCCGACGAGGAACGCGGCGCTCCAGCCGACGGTTGCCCAGGGTCGACGCGGCCACGAAAGCCACACCAGCCAGCCGAGCAGAATCGGCGCAAGCACTGCGGCGTTCTCGCGATTGAGCGTCGTCGCCCCGACAAGGACGCCGGCCAACCCAAACCGCCATCCGCGCGGCCGATCTTGGACCGAAGCCAGCACCCACAACAGCGCCGACATCAAGAGCAAGTCGAGCGAGGCCTTTTGCAAAATCCCGTCGAAGAAGATTGCCGGCGGAAACGCGGCCAGCATCAAGCCTGCGACCAGTCCGGCGCGTCGATCGAACCAGGCCGCTCCGGCCCGCGACAGAAACACGCACGCCGTCGCGCCGCACAGCGCCTGGGCGATGCGGACGACCCAGTAGTCGTGGCCGAAGCACCGATACAGCCCGGCCAGGAGGTACGGATACAGAGGCGTCTGGTAGAACACCTCCTTGCCAATCCAATCGCCGCCGACAATTGTCTGGGCCCAAGCGTCGTATTGGCGCGGATCGGAAATGAGCACCTGGTAGATCAGCGTGCCGCTCATTTGCCACAGATGTACCCCGCGCAGAACCAAGGCGACGGCGAACACGACGGCCACGTCGACCCAGACGGGCAACGAACGAGGCGGCGGCGAGCTCTCGCCGGCCGATGGCAACTCCAGGCGACGCGCGGCGCTACGTGATTTGCGGCTCATGAATCCCTGTTCGATCGCTCCGGGCCGCGAGTCTAACGGGACGGCAAATTGCCTCGCAAGCCTGCGAGCAGAACAAGGCTCACCGCCAGGCGCAATGCGCCCGGCGGACGAACACATTGCTGCAAGCTCGCGCCGCGTGGCCGCATGCAGGTGGGCGGTGAGGGACTCGAACCCCCGACATCCACGGTGTAAACGTGGCGCTCTAGCCGACTGAGCTAACCGCCCAAGGTGACACGCAGCGAACCATCTGCGGTGGCACGAGGCAATCCTAGGTTGCCTGCGCGCAACCTGTCAAACGCTGCGCGACGCCACTCGTCGCGAGGGCCGATTGCGGCGGGGAACTCCACCTGCGCCCCTGTGCGATCGGCGCGGTCGAGCGCTATAATGCCCCCCTTGCACGACATCGGCCGCATGTCCGCGTCGATTGCTCCCTGCCTTGCACCGCGCTTCGAGCCGCTTTCGCATGCTTCACGGTCTGTTGGTCACTTTGCTCAACGTCTTGACGGCGGCGCATCTGCTGGCGGTGAACCTCGCGACGGCGGGTCCTCTCGTCGCACAGTGGCTGCATCGGCGCGAGCGGCGTAACGGTGACTTGGCCGCGGGCCTGACCGGCCGGCGACTGATCGCGCAGTCGCTGTTGGCGCTCGTGTGGAGCGTGCTGTTCGGGCTGCTGGGCGTAGGGCTCCTGGCCTGGCTCTATCCACGCGCTTGGTTCGACACGTTGCTCCAAGTACCCGCTCGACGCCTCTGGTTCGGCGCCATCGAACTCGTGTTTTCAGGAGTCTGTCTCCTGGCGTATCTCTACGGTTGGCAGCGATTTAGCTATCGCTCGGCGTGGGGTTGGCTGCATGCGGCCTTGCCTGCGTTGGCTGCGACGAACCTGGCCTATCACTTCGCAGGCTTGTTCGCCATTGTCGCCGTGGCGGCGACCGATGCGGGCTTGTCGTCCGAGCACTTTGACTTTCTGACGCTGGTCTCCAATCCCGAAGTCTTGAGCCGCGTGCTCCACAACGTGCTTTCGGCAGCGGCCGTCGCCGGGGTCGCGATGATGCTGTTCGCCCGCGCGAGCGAGCGATATGGCGCGGCGAGCGCCGATGTCGCACGGCTCGTCACTTGGGGCGCCCGCGTCGCGTTAGTGCCCACGCTCTTACAAACGCTGGCCGGCATGCATTTGCTCCTGCAACTGCCCGAGGAATCGCGTAACCTGCTGCTGGGCGGCGATGTTCGGACAACGGCCATGTTCGGGCTTTCGATGGCGGCAGCCTTGGCCCTGGCCTATCAGCTTGCGACGACGGCACAAGGCGAGACCGAAGCCTCCGACGTGCGTCGCGCCGTGGGCTGGCTGCTGTGGACGGTGCTGTTGATGGTCGCCGCGCGACAAGCCGCGCGCGGTCCTGCCTTGGAGCGCCGAGAACGACCGCCTGCCGCCGCGCACTCAGACTTGAGTCCCAACGACAACTTGAAACTCGGCGCCTTGCCGCGAAGCACATCCACATGAGCCTGGAAATCATCACACTGCACGACGATGCGACCGGATCGAGCGCGAGCATCCTGCCTGGACGCGGGTTGAATTGCTACAGTTTTCAAAGCGTGCACGGCGGCAAGAAGACTGAAGCGCTCTGGTCGGTGCCTGATTTCGCCACTGGCGGCGGACGCGCGTCGGGCAGCGGCAATCCGCTGCTGTTTCCCTTCGCCGGTCGCCTGCGTGGCACTCGGTTTCGCTTTCGGGGCCGGACGTACGAGGTGCCTGCCGGCGACGCGCACGGCAACGCGATTCACGGCTTCGTGATCGATCGCCCTTGGGACGTAGTCGACCAATCGGCCACGCGTGTCGTCGCACGGTTCCAGGCGTCGAAGATCGAGCCGCAGATCCTCCGCATGTGGCCCGAGGATTTCCTGATTTCGATCACCTATGAATTGTCCGGGAACACGCTCGACATGCTGGTCGACGTGCAAAACCCCGGCTCAGGTCCGCTGCCGTTCGGCTTTGGCACGCATCCGTATTTTTGCGTCCCTCTCGGTGAGGGCGGCAAATCGTCGGCCTGCTCGATCAAGGTGCCTGCGGTCGGATACTGGGAGCTGGCCGAAATGATTCCGACGGGGCGCAAGCTGCCTCTGATCGGCGCGCGTAACATGACGGCCGGGCTGCCGTTCGACGAGGTCCGGCTCGACGACGTGCTCTGCAACCTGTCGTACGAAGGCGGCCTATGCGTGACCTCGATCGTAGACCGTGCCTCGGGCCGGACCATGGTGCAGACGTTTGGACCCGAATTCCGCGAGTGCGTGGTCTACACACCGCCGCATCGCGAGGCGATCTGCATCGAGCCGTATTCTTGTGCGCCGGACGCGTTTGCCTTGGCGGAACAAGGCATCGACGCCGGGATGACGATCCTCGAGCCCGGCCAGCGCTGGTCGGGGCGTGTGACGATTCGCGTCGATTAAGACTCGTCGTGCCCCCCTGCATGGTCCGCAAAAAAGCCGGGCGAGCGGCCGGTGGAACCCCGGCCGCTCGCCCGCGTGAATTCACGGACGTAACGCGAGAGGCAACGCTCGCGAGCTATTCGGCCGCCGGCTTGTTCTCAGCCGGAAGCTTGCCTTGCTTGATCAAGTCGCCAAACGTCGGCGAGCTCGGATCGTCCGGGTTGCTGTGCATTTCGGCG
The DNA here is from genome assembly GCA_019694435.1 of Pirellulales bacterium. Lineage (NCBI taxonomy): Bacteria > Pseudomonadati > Planctomycetota > Planctomycetia > Pirellulales > Pirellulales bacterium. The sequence goes on along the minus strand of JAIBBZ010000013.1, from coordinate 60,677 downwards.
ACTTTGTCGAGGGCGGCGCCCACCTTTTCGGCGTCCTTCTGATCTTTCTTCTCGACCAGCGGATCGAGCGCCATGCCGTAGGCGTTCTTCTTCTTTTTGTCCTTCTCATCCGAATGGCACACGCCGCAGCTCTTGACGGCCTTGACCGCTTCGGCGAAGGCCATCTCGGCGGGATCCTTGCTGTCCTTCTTGACGTACTTGTCCTCAAAAATCTTCTTGAAGCCGGGCAGGGCGAACGCCGTGTTGACGTTGGCACTCAACACGCTCACAACCGCCACAACGACGGCCAGGCTCAACGCGAACTTCCTCTTCATACCGACAAACTCCCATAAACATGTGTGGATGGTTGCGGACCGAGGTTTCCTCACGCTCGCGTCCGAAATCGCCCTGGTGGCGCTGCCGGCGAAAGGCAATCCCGCCCGCCGACAGTGGACAAGTAGCCAGTAGAATCCGAGTAATCCGGACAGTCAAGCAGCGGCAATTTGCCCCTGCCGAGCCGCCGCCTAACGCCGTAACCGCAATGAACACAATGACCTGCGTCGGGCAATGCAGGACGATCGCCGCGACTGCCATGGGCCTATTACGCAGCCCAGGCGAAGCCGGATCGATCAGAACTTTGGACCGCTACGACGATCGGCGGTCCAGCCGTGGATCAAGCGCGTCGCGCAAGCCGTCGCCCAGCAGATTGAAGCCGATCACAGCCAGGGCGATCGCCACGCCCGGCCCCAGCGCTCCCCAATGCAGCTTGCTCAGGTTGTCTTTGACGGTCGTGAGCATGTTGCCCCATTCGGGCGTCGTGGATTCACCGGCAATCCCCAGGAACGACAGCCCGGCCACTTCCAGAATGGCGGTGCCAAGCCCCAGCGTGGCGAGCACCGCCAGCGGGCTGACCAGCGCCGGCAGGACAACCCGCAACAGTAAGTAGGCTGGCGAAGCTCCGGCCGCTCGGGCTGCGGTCACATAGTCGAGATGCCGTACGGTCAGCACGGTTGCCCGGACTTGCCGACAAAAAATCGGGACGTTGATCAGCCCCACCGCCAGCATCACCGGAACCCAGCCGGGACTGAGCGCAGCCACGACCAACAGCGCCACGAGGATGCTCGGAAACGCCAGGATCACATCGATCGCCCGCATGACGAGCGTGTCGAGCCAGCCGCCGACGAAACCGGCCACGGCGCCGGCAGCGGTGCCGATCACCATCGCAACCAGTACGCTCACCGCGCCTGCGGCGAGTGACAATCGTGCCCCGTAGATCAGGCGACTGAAGAGGTCGCGCCCCACGGAATCGGTCCCCAGCCAGTGCGCGGCCGACGGAGGCTCGAACGGGTCGGCCACCAGCGCTTCGGGATTGAAGCTCGTGACCCCATCGGCCGCAACCGCCGCCAGGACCAACAGCATCACGATTGCCGCGCCGACCCAAGCCGAAGGGCTGCGAAACATGCGCCGCACCGCCCGCAGCCGCTGGTCCGCCCGGTCTTCGCCGGCCTCGTGCTTCGCGCCGTGTTCAGCCATCGATTTCTCCGCTTCCGCGCACGCGCGGATCGAGCACGGCGTACAGGGCATCGGCCGCCACATTGACGACGACGAACACCGCGGCGACGAGCAATACGCCGCCTTGAACGACGCTGAAATCGCTTACCTGGACTGCTTGAACCAGATGTCGCCCCAGCCCCGGCCAATCGAACACGCTTTCGGTCAATACGGCACCGGACAACAATTGCCCCGCCTGTAGCGCGGCGATGTTGGCCACCGGGATGGCCGCGTTGGGAAAGGCATGATGCAAGACCACGCGCAGGGGCGAGCCTCCTTTGGCCCGGGCTGTGCGAACGTAGTCGGCCGCCAACACTTCGATCATGGCCGCACGGGTCACCCGGGCCACGAGCGACGCGGGAATCGTGGCCAAGGCCAGCGCCGGCAGCAGTAGATGTTCGAGGGCACTGAGAAACACGTCGAATTGACCGCGCAGCAGACTTTCCAACGCAATGAACTGCGTCGTACCTACAAAGCTGGCGCCAGGCGGTAAGCGCCTCCCCGTCGGCAGATCACGGAACACGCTCATCAGGCAAATTCCCAGAAAGAACACCGGGACGCTGACGCCCAGCAGCGAGCCCGACGTGCAGACAAAATCGGGCCAGCGGTTACGCCAGACCGCCGCCGCGACGCCTGCACCAATGCCGATCGGCAGCGCCACGAGCAGCGCAGCCAGGGCCAACTCGACCGTCGCCGGAAAGGTGCGCGCCAGGCCCGCGGTCACCCGCTCCGGATAGAAGAATGACTCGCCCAGATCGCCGTCGCGCACCAGCCGGGAAACGAACGCCGCAAGTTGCTCCGGCAAAGGTCGATCCCAACCCTGCCGGGCCATTTCAGCGGCGACCTGATCGGGCACGGCGTGTTGTCCGAACCGCGCGAGCACGGGGTTATTGGGGAGCAGCCGGATGGCAATGAAGACGAGCACCAGCGCCACAAGCGTAGTCAGCACCACTTGCGCGGCGCGGCGCAGCAGAAACACGATCAAGGCGCCGCCCTCAAAAAATGCGCTTCGCGCAACCAGGCCAACGCCGTGGGATGGAGCCGATATCCTTGCAGTTCGACGCGCTGGGCAATGCGCGTGGTGGTATGGACGAGCGGCACCATCGGCGCGTCGGCAAAGATTTGTTCTTGGGCCTGGAAATAAAGCTCCTTGCGGCGATCAAGATCCCGCTCGCGCTTGGCGGCGAGCAACAGTTCGTGCACGGTCGCATTGCGGTAGCGGCAGATATTGTTGCCGCCGCGATCGTTGATGTTGTCCGAGTCGAGCAACTGGTAGAGAAAATTATCGGGATCAGTGTTGTCGCTGCTCCAGCCGGCGAGCGCCAACTGGTGTTCGCCGCCGGTCAGGCGTTTGAAGTGCAAAGACGTCTCGCTGGTGACGATCCGCAGTTCCAGGCCGATCGCGCGCAGCTGCTCCTTGATGAATGCGGCGGCTTCTTGCGGCTGTTGCAGATAAGGGCGCGGCGTGGCCATGACGAACAGATCGAGCGTCAAGGGCAATTGAAACGACGCCTCGCTCGCGGCTTGCTCGATGAGCGCCTTGGCTTTCGCGACGTCGAACGCACGATCTTTCAGGCCCGGGTGCGATCCCCACAATGTCGGCGGTACTGGAGTGAGGGCCGCCTGGGCATGGCCGGCATAGCACACGTCGATGAACCGGGCCTTGTTGATCGCGTGCCAGATGGCTTCGCGGACCTGCAGATTGTCCAGAGGCGGCTTATCGGCGTTGATCGCCAGGTACCCGATGTTGATGCCCGGCACTTCCTGCAGGCGAATGCCCGGGTGGGACGCCAGAGCATCCAACTCGGCCGGCGGCAGGTCGTCGGCCAGGTGAATTTCGCCGCGGTCGAGCTGCTTGACGCGGACGGCAGGCTCCTTGACTGGGACGAACACCACGCGATCGATTTGCGGTCGCCCGCGCCAATGTTCGGCATTGGCCTCGAGCACCAGTTCCTGTTGACGAACCCAACGGACGAACTTGAAGGGCCCGGTGCCCACGGGATTGACGCCAAAGCTGCGTCCATGACGTTTGACGGCCGTGGGACTGACGATCGAGGCGGGAAACATCGCGAGATTGGCCTCGAAGACCGCGCTGGGTTCCTTCAGCCGAAACTCGACCACCAGGGGCGCCACGGCCTTGACCTCGGCGATCGTGGCAAAATCCGGCGCGTACGGAATCAGCGGATCAAACACACCGGGATGGTTCGGCACGATCAGCCGCTCGAAGGTGAAAACCACGGCGTCGGCATCGCAAGGCGTGCCGTCGTGAAATCGCACGCCCTCGCGCAATTGAAATGTCCAGGTGAGCCCGTCGTCGCTGACCTTCCACGAGGTGGCCAGGCCGGGAACGAGCTGCGTCGAGTCGTCGGCATAAGCGATCAAAGTGTCGTACAGGTTGACGATCACCTTGACGCTTTCGCCGGTATCGACGTGGATCGGGTCGAGCTGGTCGCTTTCGCCGCCGCGACCATAGACGAGAACATTCTGGGGCTGTGGCAGCGGGCGACCGCAGCCACAAACCGCGAACAATGCCAATGCCGCCCACGCCGCCGAGCACGGCCAGCGTGGTCTTGGCGCCGTCGAACTGCGAGCCGCGAAATCTGCTGGAGACACGCGATGTTCCTTTCGCGCGGGGCGAACTCATCGCGGCATTCTAGGTCAACCGCGCCGCGCGTGACAGTGACTGCGCGGGCCACCTTATTTCAACGGCGGCATACCCATGTTTCCGCGACCTTCGGAAACAGCCGACTTGCCGGGCAGAACCAAAGGCGACAGCCGCGAACGCTGAAAGCCGGCGTCGCTGCCGTCGCTGGCCGAGGAGCGAGCCGGATTCGATTCGCCGGCCTCGTCCAAAGCATAGTCGTCGAGCACTTGCTGATCGAACGACAAATCGGGCGGCGGCAGCTTGCGCCAAATGGCGCCGTTCCAATGGGGCTGGCTTTCGCGGGTCGTGCCCCACCATTGCTGCCAGGCGCGGAAGTTATAGGTCTCGGGGTCTTCATCCGCGGCGTCGGCGATGCGCCAAAAGGTTGAGACCCCCTCGTAGAAATTGTCCTCGCCGTGCCACGACAGGCGCCGGCGCTGCAGGTCCTTCGACTCGCCCGTCGCCAGGTCGACGATCGCGGCGCTCGGAGCGTGCAACAGAATACAATCCTTGACGCGGCAAGTGACCTGAGCGTTGAACGGCTCGTCGTGTTGCGATTCGAGCAGCACCAGCCCGCGCTGAGCCGCGACCGTCACGTGGCGCAGGTTCAACTCGATCGGCACTTCGCGCGTGCTGGTCGCGGACATCTCGCCGGCGATGTGGAGTAGTCGGTCACTCGTGGCCAAGAGACCGTTGTCCCAGGTGATCGTCGCCGTCTGGGGGGTCACCACGTCGAACAGCGTTGCTGCCCCGCGCGCCACGCAATCCGTGAATTCGACGACCACGGGCTCGAGTCCGAAAAACGCGCCGATCGTGACCGGCAATTCGCCGCCCGGCGGAGGCAGTACGCGAAGGAACGCCGTCGGTCGCTGAGCTTCACCCTGCCCCGGCGGGATGCTCGCCGTGAGCACGCATTGTTGCAGGCGCACGGCTTGGGCCGCCTGCGCTTCGATCAGCGTCCAGGGCGCGGCCGAGGTGTTGATCGCCGGCGGTTGCCACGCGATCGCCACATTCACCAGGGTCAGGCTGCCACCGACGAGGCTGATCATGGCCGTGGTCGAACGCGGCAACTCGGCATCGCCGGGAGCGAAGACGATCTCCGGACGGAAACCGGCGCCCGCTCGGATCGTCACGGCCTGGTTGGCGAGTTGAATCGGGCGTGTCACTTTGGGCCCGTGATAGCGCAATTCAATTACGTCGCCCATCTTCGCCGCGCGACAAGCCGCCGAGAGCGTCGGGTAGACGTTGCTACCGTTCTCGGCTTCGCTGACGATCAGCAATCCGCGCTTGGCGGCGGGGGCCGTCGATCGGGCAGCATCGCCGGGCGGCGCGGCCGCTGCCTCTGGCACCGAAGCGTTTGCGGCATCAGCGCCTCGCGAATCGGCCAACTTGGCCACCGGCGCGTCGAGGGGCGGCGATTCGGCCGCAAGCGGCTGCTGGCCTTCGGTCGCTCGATCGCGGTTGTCTGGGGCGAGCGGCTCCGTCGACGGCATCTCGCTCGTCGCCAACGATGCTGCCGCGCGGCTGCCAGGCGCGGTCAACGTCGCCTGCGCCGCAGCGGGGCCAAGCTCTCCGCTCGCGGAGTTTGGTTCGGAACCGTTGGTCGATGCATCGGCGTTCCCGTTTGCCGAAGCAGCCGCGCGATCGGCCGCCGGAGCACTCGGCGGAACAGCGCTCTGTTCGGTCGGTGGCAGCGTGGCCGGTTGGTTTGCCGCCTGCGGGCTGACGACGCGCGGCCGCGACAGATCGTCCGCAGCACCTTCGGTCTTGCCGGTGTTGATCGGCGCGGGAAGCGCGTCGGCGGCCGCAGGGCCCGATTGGGGCGCCGCCGCGAGCGCATCACGTCCGCCGCGCGCGACCTGCGGCGGCTCCCAGGCCTCGTCGGCCGAAAGCGGCAAAAACTCGATCAAGGCGACCGCCACCAACAACACGGCCACCGGCGCCATCCAGGGCAAGTGCTGCTCAAAAAACGACAGGGACCGCTCATTCGTCAGCAGCGGAGCCGCCGCTGGTTGGCGCTCGAGCGGCGCGACGCCGAATCGATTGGCCAAAGCCATGAGATCGGCGGTCAATGCAGCGGGCGTCTGATAGCGGCGGCGCGGGTCCTTCGCCAGCATTCGCCGCACGATCGCACAAAGTTCGGTCGGCACCTCGGGATTGAACTGCCGCGGATCGGGCGGCTCGTCACCCTGGTGCTGCAACAGCTTTTGCAGCACCGTGCCATCGGGGAATGGCGGCTGTCCCGAAAGCATGTAGTAAAGCGTGCAGCCGAGCGAGTAGATGTCGCTGCGCACGTCGGCACTGCGCGGGTCGCGCGCCTGCTCGGGAGAGATGTAGTCGAACGTGCCCAGCGTGACGCCGCTGGCGGTCAAGTCGTCTTCCGAGCGCTGCACCTGGTGCAAGCGTGCCAGGCCCATGTCGACCAGCTTGGCCCGGCGGCTGTCGGTGATGATGATGTTCGACGGCTTGATATCGCGATGGACCACATCGCGGCTGCTGGCATGCGCCAATGCGTCGGCGATCTGGAGCGTGAAGTTGACCGCGTCGGGCCAGGCCAAGGGACCGTGGCGCACGATCAAATCGCGAACGTTCACGCCTTCGATGAATTCGAAGACGATGAAATTCAGCCCGCGATCTTCGCCGAAGAAATAGACCCGGGCAATGTTCTCGTGATCGAGCCGTGCGGCGGATTGCGCCTCGTTGCGAAAACGGCGCAGCAACTCCTCGTCGCTGCTCTGATCGCGCGACAACACCTTGAGGGCCACGATCCGGCCGAGTTGGGAGTCGAGGGCCTTGAAAACGGCGCCCATCCCGCCGCCGCCGACGTACTCCTGCAGTTCGAAATGGCCGAGCCGCTCGCCGATCAGGGCCTTGCCCAGGTCGGACGGCGACAAGGACGCTACGCCCGGAAACGGCGTGGGCGAACGCTGGGCGATGACGGTCGGCTGGTCGAATCGCAACAGATCCACCGCGGCCGCGCCGTCGGTGGTCGGCTCGGCGGCAGGCGATTCAGGCTGCGGCGCTTGTCGGCTCGAGTCCGTCATGTATGGCTACCGGGTGGCCTTGGCGTCCTTGCCGCCCTAGCAGTCTGGTTCGAACTGGGGCGAAGCGCCCGCGAGATTTGGATTAGGGAAGAGACGAGCCGTCGGGTCATCCGGTTCCCGCTTTTCGGCTGGCCGCGACATCCTTGTTGGGCCACGCGCAGCTGCGAACGACCTTGTTTCAGGGTATCCAAACCCACGGTGGCCGTCAAAACTAAACCGTTAGCGCGCTTTGACTTGGGCCGCGCCGCCGAAGCGTGGTCCCGCGAATTGCGGGCCACCGAGGGCGTCCCTATACTGGCCCCGCAGTCGCGCACTAACCCATTTCAACCGCACGTTTTAACGAGCCTTCGCTATGAGGAATTTCACGACCCGCCGCGAGATGCTGAAGACTTCGACCGCCTGGGGGGCCGCTTGGGCCCTCGGTTCCTCGATCGCCCCACACGCCCTGGCGCAAACGGAGAAGCCGATGTTCAAGATCTCGCTCGCCCAGTGGTCGCTGCACAAGGCCCTGTACAAGGGGACCGTCAAACATCTCGATTTCGCCAAGATCGCGAAGGAAGACTACGGGATCGACGGGGTCGAGTATGTAGACCAGTTTTTCAGCGCGAAGGCCCAGGACACTCCCTACCTGGACGACATGAAACAAAGGGCAGCCGATCACGGCGTCCAGAACGTGCTGATCATGATCGATACGGCTGGCCCCTTGGGGGAGCCCGACGAGGGCAAGCGGCTCAAAGCGGTCGACAACCACAAGAAATGGGTCGAGGCGGCCAAGTACCTCGGCTGCCATTCAATTCGCGTCAATGCGCGCAGCAACGGTACCCCGGAAGAGCAGGCCAAGCTGGTAACCGACGGACTGCACCGGCTCAGCGAGTTTGCCGCTGGTCATGAAATCAACGTGATCGTCGAAAACCACGGCGGGCTGTCATCGAACGCCGCCTGGCTCGTCGGCGCGATCAAGGCCGTGGGCCTGCCGAATTGCGGTACCCTGCCCGACTTCGGCAACTTCCACATCAGCAAGGAAGAAGAGTACGACCGCTATCAAGGTGTCGAAGAGATGATGCCCCTGGCCAAGGCCGTCAGCGCGAAGAGCTACGACTTTGACGAACAGGGCAACAGCGTGCAGATCGACTTCCGCCGGATGATGCAGATCGTGCTGGCCGCGGGCTATCACGGCTATGTCGGCATCGAATACGAAGGCTCGAAACTCGACGAGCCGGAAGGCATTCGTGCTACGAAGGCGCTGCTGGAGCGCGTTCGCGACGAGCTAGCCAAGGCGTGATCGCATCCGGGAAGACCACCTGAGCGACCGACCTTCGCCAATTACCCAAGATCGACAGACGCCGGACTCGTTCCGGCGTCTTTTTTTGGTTTTTTGCCGGACACTTGGGCTGCTGCCACACATCGCTTTGCACATTTCTTGTGCACAAGGGGCTGTGCTGCCACTTCGGGCACGCGTGCCTAGTCTATCAGCAAGCAGCATGCATCGCTGTAAGTGCTATCACTGCAAGGACATTCGTCTTGCAATTGCCGGCAAGAAACGATTGAATCGTGCCGCGGCCAAGAGAGGTCGCGGAGATGGAAATCCACTTTTGGACATGTGACAGAAGGAGTCGAAGGATGGAAACGCTCTCTGCCGTCGAACGCACCGTGGCCCCGACCACCACCAGCAGCACCGACAAGAGCCAGGAAGTTCACCGTGTGGCGAACGAGCTGTTTCGCCAGGGCCCGGATTGGGTGACTTTCTTCCGCGAAGTGCTCGGTCTGAACGGAGTGGTCCGCAGCGCTTACCCGTCGCCCGAGGCGCTGGGGGATTTCGAAAAGACCGCCGAGTATATGGACATCCAGCACATGCTGGCCAAGCTGCGAACGCGCAGCGGCAACAAGAATTCGGACATCGAGCCGACCACGGTCATCACCGTCCGGCTGCCGAAGAGCCTGCACGACTCGCTGCGTGCCGAGGCTCATCAACGCCGTACCAGCATGAACAAGCTGTGCATCTCGAAGCTGCTGCAGGTGGTCGACAACGAGCTGATCCCGGCCGACGCCTGATTGCAACCGCCCGCTGGCGAGCCGCCGATAGCGCGATTCATTTCGCCCCGGCGCCTCCCCGCCGCCCTCCAACGTGCAGGGCGTGCGGGGAGGCGTCCGGCGCTCGGCCAGAGGCAAGCAGGCACTGCCCCCAGGCATTGAAAGTTGCACCCGCGAAAAAAGAGCGAAGTCTGGGGCGGAACTGTAAGCCGGGTTCTGTTCTCACCCGGTTTTCCGGGCGAGCGACGACCATTTCTCTACGAGACCGATTACTCGGCCCCTGAAGCGGCCTACCCGGGAGTCGTAACGAGCCGGGCCAGCTCGTCGTCGCAGCCCTCGAGCAGCCGCGACATTGCCCCCTGTTTGGCCTTGCTCCCGATGGGGTTTACCTAGCCAGACTGGTCGCCCAGCCTGCTGGTGAGCTCTTACCTCACCGTTTCACCCTTACCTGCGCGGGGACCGAAGCCCCTTGCGCCGGCGGTCTGCTTTCTGTTGCACTTTCCCTGGCCTCGCGGCCGGTGGGGGTTACCCACCATCGTGCCCTGCGGAGCCCGGACTTTCCTCCCGCCACTCGTTGCCGAGCGGCCGGCGGCCGTCCGTTCCCCCCCAGACTTCTGCTTCTAAGTATAGTCGTCACCCGGCACGGATTGGTTCGCCGGCCGTTCGGCGTCTATCGCGCTCAGGTTCGCAGCTTCGGCAAACAGTCGCCCCTGCCAGGTCTGACGACGGGCAAACTCGGCCTCGAGCGCCGCACGAATGGCCGGCTTGTCGAGGCACCAGTCGGGCCCCACGAGATATTTGGGCGGGGCCTCGCCGCTGATCCGTTCGACGAGACATTGGGGAGGCAGGATCTCGAGGCAATCAACGGCGATCGACACGTATTCAGCCAGCGACATCAACTCGAGTTCGCCGCGCGCGACCTGTTCGCCGATGGGCGTACGGCGAACCGCGTAGAGATTGTGAATCTTCACGGCATCGAATCCTAGCCGGCCGACTTCGCGTGCGGACTGGAGCATCTCCTCGCGCGACTCTCCGGGTAGCCCCAGGATCAGGTGCGCACATAGCTCGAAGCCGCGTCCACGGCAACGCTCGACGGCGGCCACGGTGGTCGCATGATCGTGCCCTCGGTTCATTGCGGCGAGCGATCGGTCGTGGCAGGTCTGAACCCCGATTTCGACCGACAGGAACGTCCGCCGGGCCAATTCTGCCAGTAGGTCCACGACTTCGTCGGGCAGGCAATCGGCCCGGGTACCGATCGCGAGGCCGACGACCAACGGATGGGCCAAGGCCTCTTCGTAGACCCGCCGCAGCCGTTCGACCGACGCGTAGGTGTTCGTGGCGGGCTGGAAATAGGCCATGAACCGGTCGACTTTGTAGCGCAGCTTGAGCCGCCGGATGCCGTCGTCGATCTGTTCCGTAATGGGCCGGCGCGGAACGCGCCGGCTGGGGCTGAAGCTAGTGTTGTCGCAAAAGGTGCAGCCGCCGATCGCCACCGTGCCATCCACATTGGGGCACGTGAACCCGGCATTGACGCTGACCTTCTGGACACGGCCGCCGAATCGCCGCCGGAGAAAGAAGTTGTAGTGAAAATAGGCCAGGCCTGCGGCGCGCCAGTCGAGCGCCGCGGCGGACGGGCAATTCGTTGACCCCTGATGCATGGCAGCCTATCCTAGCCGAGATACGCGCCCCGAACGTGTCGGCCATTTGGGCCACGCGAGCACGCCAGTTGCGGGAGCGTGTGAATCCATTTGGGCCATGGCTGTCGGGCACAGCCTGAAGGTGCAGCGCAATGTTCGGCGAGTTGATTCCTCAAGGCGGTGGCGATCCGATTCCGCTGCTGAAAAAGAACTTGCTCGTGGGCCGCCGCGAAAGCTGCGACATCATCCTGCGGTTTCCCAACGTCTCGGCGCACCATTGCCAATTTACCCTCAATGGCGGCTATTGGTACGTCAAAGACCTCCAAAGCAAGAACGGCGTTAAGGTCAACAACGTACGCGTCACAGAAAAGCGCGTCGATCCGGGCGATATTGTCGCCGTGGCTAAGCATTACTACGAGATGCAGTACTCGCCCATCGACTTGGGGGCCGTTGGTCCGCCGCCGAATGACGATCTGCACTCAAACGTTTTCAAGCGCTCATTGCTCGAACGAGCAGGGCTGATGAAGCCCGGACAAGAGCCGGGCAACTCTTCGGGCGGCCCCAAGCGTTACGACGTGTTAAACGACGGCGCCGGCCAGATCAACGATCCCAACCGGCCGAAATAGCCGCAGCTTGGCGACGCCTGCGACGCACACGCCGTTCCGCCGTATCGACGGCGCCTCGAACTGCCACTCAGTGCTCCGACCGCAGCGCCAGGGCGTTCAAACGCGGCGTTTTTCCGCATTGGCGACGATGCGCTCGTTCCGCTGGCGACGGCGCACGCACAGCAACAGCGTTCCGCATGCCGATACCGCCAGCACCAGGCTCGAGGGCTCGGGCACCACGAGGAACGCCGCGTCCGATCCGAACTCAACGACGACTCCGTGTGCGCTGAGAAAATCGAGATTCGCCAAAGACGTGCTGAGCGTCAGCGTGGCAATCCATTCGTCCTGAATCGCTCCCAGGCCACCCAGCGCGACGGGGAGCGCATCGGAAACCAGGCCGGCCTGAGGGCCATTGATATTCGCCGGGCCATCGCGATTCGTGCCGCCGAAGGCGGTCGTTCCGGCAACGTTGCCCGAGACGTAGTTTGGCAGCAGTCCGGTGGTGCCACCGTTGCCGAAACCGTATTCACCCGAGACAACGGCGCCGGGCCCCAGTTGGACGCCGCCAACGTTATCGAAATTGAGCGAGGCGCTGGTTGGCCCGATGACAACTGATCCGCCCGTGATCGCTGGGTCGCCGCCGACGGCTCCCGCGGCGCCAAAATCCCAGGACACAGACGTGAGCAATTGATCCGAGTTGCTGAAGCCCCCCGGTACGCCAGACGAAGTATTGCGGGTGCGCACTTTCAGCGTGGTGGGATTGAGCAAATCGAATTCGACTTCGGCGGACAAGCCACCGGCACCGGAGAAATGGAAGATGGGACCCGCCATGGCTGGTGTCGCCACAGCAAGGACGCAAAAACAAAGCAAGGTGACGAACGATGGCAATGGTGAGCGAAGAGTCTGCATGGTAAATCCCCTGTTTGATCGATTACTGGCGCGACTCGGCGCAAGGCCCAAGTCGCTGCAACGCGAATTCGCGGCCGATTCAAACCGGGGTTGACGGGAGCTGACCCTGCTCCGCTCGAGTTCCGCATGCAGCGGCGTTTGCACGCCGCATGCGTCAACAGGACGGGCCCGCGATTGAATCGCCGACGCACGAGGTGTTGGGCAAAGATTGCTGAGTCCGGTCAGTGCCGTTCAGCGTCAGCAGGCGGCGAGCCTCGGCCAATTCAACCGAGCCGCACCTGCATTGCCCTAGAATTCTTGCTCACGAGCGCTCAAATCTGGCGGATAGCGGTGCTGCATCCAATCCTGCAGCTCTTTTCACATACTAACCCCCCAATGGTGCGAGTCAAGGAATTGACACCGGGATTGTGTGCTTTTTACTCATTTCAGCCAGACGGATATCTACCAGCCGGGTAGAGAAAGCCGTCTCACCGAAATCCAGCAAGCCGCGGCCGCCTAGAACGCTAGGCCGGTTGTTCCAGGGGGGACCGCCGGCCATCGCCGATAAAGGGGCTCGGCAGTCGACCGCCAAGCCACGGCGAACCTCCGCAAAAACACGAAGGTTACAGCGCTTCGTGCTCAGTCGCAGAGCGCTGTCCGAGGCGGCCCGTTTTGCCGGGAAAGAGCGGATCCTGGCCCCTGCCGTGCGCCGCCCGAACTGCCAGAGAAATGCGGATGGGGAGGGATTCGAACCCCCGGACGCCTCACGACGTCAGCAGTTTTCAAGACTGCCGCCTTAGACCACTCGGCCACCCATCCGTTGTTACCGGCGCCCCAACGGATGCCTGGTGCTCGCTACGAGTGGCACGTTGCCGACGCGGTCGCTGGATTATATCGCCGCCTTAGCTGCGGTCGCGAGCACCTCACACGCTGGGCACGGGACAGCAAGACCTCTACGACCGCTACGTCCGGACCGGACGAACTTGTTACGGTCGTCACACAAAGTCCGCCGCAAGCTAGAGTTGCCCAACACCGCGATGCCACTCGTTCCGCTCTTACCGATCTGCTCATGGCCCAGGCGATCTGCGCGAGCTCATTGATCAAGGTCCCGATGGCCGGGATCGGCTACGGACGAGCGCCCGCCGAGCTCGAGACGCTGCTCGGCTCTTGCGTGGGCATCGCCATCTTCGATCGGACGTCGGGCTTGGGGGCCCTGGCTCACGTCGTGCTGCCGGACAGCCGCGGCGCGACCGAGACGCCGGGCAAGTATGCCGACACGGCCATCGCCACGATGAAGCACGAGTTGCTGTGCCGCGGCGCGATGCCCGTGGCCCTGGTCGCCAAGATCGCCGGGGGCGCCACCATGTTCGGCCAACGCACGGCCGGCGACGTAGGAGCCAAGAACTGCGAAGCCGTAAGGGCCCATCTTGCAGAACACAAGATCCGCCTGATCGCCGAGCATATCGGGGGTGACAAAGGGCGCGTAATCCTGTTCAACCTGGCAGATGCCAGCGTGCAAGTGAGAATCGGCCGCGAAACCGTGGCTGTGATCTGAGTGCGGCGGCTCTCTCCGCGGCTTGCAAGGGGGCCGAACGTGGGGTGCTATCCCCTGCCGGCGCGGCGCCGTTGACCCGCGGGCCTCCTTCGTTTACCAATACGTGTTTGGCGCCGGACGCCGGGCACCCTGCGGGCCGCGCGCCAGCGTTTTCGAAGCGGGGAGCGTCGCTCGGCGCCCGCGCACAATCCGGACCGAGGAGTACTGCCCCGTGGGCGGAATCAGCGATCGTCACCAGGAAATCAAGCGCCGTCGGCATCGCCGCAAGAAGCTGGTCGTCTTCAAGCGGAAGCTGAAGCGAGCCACGCACTCCGAGAAGCTGCTGATGTGCGAAAAGCTGCGCCGGATGACTCCCGGGTCGGAAGTCGTCATTGGCAATCTCGGCTTGGAAGAGCGCTAGAACACGTCGCCTCGCGCCGCTCTGCGCATTGCGACGATGACAGATTTGCGCCGGGCCGTTGCGCGCTTCGACCCGCGCCGGGATCGAGCGATCAGGCCAAAGCGGCCCGCAACTCGGCCAGGTGCCTGGGGCAGGCCTTCCTTGGGTCTTCGCCCTCTTCGTACTCGAGCACGACGTATCCGCGATAGGCGGCGTCGCGCAGGATCTTTGCCAGCCGGGCCAGGTCGCTGGGCTGCTTCTGCCCGCCCTGCGGTTGAATCATCACCTTGACCTGCACATTGACGGCATACGGCGCCAGTCGCGCGAGATCGCCGTAGACGTCCGCGCTGCGGAAGTTGCCGGTGTCGAGGTTCACGCCGAACCACGGGCTCCGAACGGCCTCGACCAGGGCCAACGTGCCTTCGGCCGTGTCGGTCAGTCCGCCGTGATTCTCCAAGGCCAGGTAGATGCCGTGCTCGCCGGCCTTGGCGCAACAGGTTTCGATCGCCTCGACCGCCAAACGCCGCGCCTCCGCTTCGCCGACTTTGCCCGCGGCCCCGGAGAAAATGCGAATGACGGGCGCCCCGAGAATCGCCGCATACTCAATCCAGCGCATGACGCCGGCGATCTGTTCGTCGCGTTTTGGTCCCGGGGGCACGGTGAAATCGTTGCCCACGGCCGTGCCGGAAACGTCAAGCCCCAAGCGGAAGCAAAGCTCCTTGATATGCAGCAAATACTCGCGCGCAGGCTCTTGGGGAAAGTAATAGCTCGTTAGTTCGGTGCCTTCGAGACCGAAAGCCGCGCAGTCGCGCACGAAGTCGTCGAGCGTCAACGGAGGGTCTTTGCCGGTCAGTAGATCGCGATAGCTATATGCGGCAAGGCTGAGCTTGAACTTCGGCTCGCCGGTGCGCGCGATCGGCTCGATACCCGGCGCGGGACGCACCCATGCGCCCGCCGTCGCGGCGCAGGCGATTCCGGCACTCGTGTGCAACAGCTGGCGACGTGAGAGGGTACGGACCATCGATTGGCTCCACAAAGTCAGGCCGAACGGCAATCGCTCACCCGCGCCGTCGCAAGGGGGCCAGCCAAGCGCCGAAAAACTCGGGCGGCAAGAAAATGCAGCTCGCGGCCATCATCGCCACGGCAAAGGTACACATCGAAGTCGCCACGGCCAGCAGCGGCCAGACGAGCCACCCCACGACCACCAGCAACGGCCGCAGCCAACGATTCCATACGAGAATCGCAAATGTCATTTCGTAAATCACCTGGACATGGGTCCAAGTCGTGTACAGCAGCGGGCGGTCGTAGAGCGTGCCCGTGAGATCTACGAGCCGCGACTCCGGACGGCTCAACAACCACCACATGGCTTCACCCGTCCACCAGACGTCGCCGCGCAGCTTGGCCAGCGCCATCATCAACACGGCGGCCGACAAGTGAATCTGCAGCAGCCGTGTCGCCACGGTCGCCGCCCACGACCAGGTCGCCGGGCCGGCAATCGACGCCCCTCGGCGGCCGCGTCTCCAGGCGTCGATCGACAATCTTCGACCGCACGGCCCGAGACAGACATAGAACATCATCATGGCCACGAGCGGTTCGAACTCGGTGGTGATCAGCGGCGCCCGATGGAAATAAGAGAGCATCACGACGAGCGCCAGCACCGAGGTGATCCGCGCGAATGCCCCCACGGTGTAGAGCGCGACAATGGTCAGCCCGAGCAGGTGCACCAGCAACAGCTCGGTCGGCTCGCGCAAATAATCCAGATACGACCAGGCGAGAAAATCATCGCCGCGGTATTCACGCACGGTTTCTGAGAGGAGCAGGCCCTTGGGCCCGAACAGCTCCTGCAGATCGGGCGTGAGCGTCGCCAGGTAGTACAGCGCCAGGCAGCCCGAGAGCAGCCGCACGACGCACAGCGGCAGGGGATCGGACGGCGTGAACCAGAAGCGGTTCCAACCCTCGCTGACCGCACGGCCAAAATCGCGGAAGTAGCCCGTCACGGATTGCCCCCGGGAGCCGGCGGTGTACCGGGCGAAGTGCGCGGCGCGCGCCCGGCCGAAGGCGCCGTCTCGCCGGCGGCGGCCGCCTTGAGCAAGCTGACCTGTCCCGAACGCACCAGCATCTGGGCCTCGTAGGGCGTGCGGTAATAGGCCGCGGCGAAGGGATCGGACAGCTTCGAATCCGGGGAACGAACATTCTCCGGCGGTACGAGCAAATGGGCCCGCAGGCGGACCGTGCCCGACACCGCGTCGTACTTCCGCGCCATGTAGCCGGCGGTGAGCCGCGGCAGGATGCTTTCGGCGCCATCCTCACCGATCCGCTGCCCGGCCAGATTGGCAAGGATCTGCATGCGCTGCCGGCGGATGCCGGGCCAGAGATCCGGCTGGGGCAACGTGGCCTCGCGTTTCGTACCGTCTTGGAGTTTGAGATCGAAGACGAACTGATGATCGACGTCGAGCTGATCGGCCTGGGTGAGGAAGTAGTTGTAGCCCAGGTCTTGGAACAGGAGCTGCAAATGCCCGGTCAAGAAGCTGACGTTGTGCAGTCGTTCCACAAACGACTCGCGCTGCGTTGCATTGCCCGTGATGGGGCGCGTGGCCCAAAAGGCCATGACCGCCACGACGGCAAACAAATGCACGATCACCAGCAAGGTAACCGCAGTGCGAACAGAATCCGACGGTGGGGCGGCGGCCACTTCCTGATCGTTGCGAACCGGGGAAACGCTGCCGCTCATGGCACTCGGGGTCGGCTTGGCTGACGTGAACTTGAGCCCTCAAGAGCTGACCATCGTGGCCCACGAGCCCGCCGTGCTCAAGGCCCTGGCGCGGGAATCTTGGCGAGGGCGGCCAAGTCAGCAGCAAAAATAAAACCGGGCCCCTGAAAACAGGGACCCGGTTTGTGCTGTCTCGCGTTGTCGTCCCAGCAGGGCCTCGGAGCGACAACGGGCATTCCTACAATCAACAGTCGGCCGACCCACGCCGAAGTTATCGGGCAGGAGGAGACCGAACTAGTTGGCCATGGGGGCCGGGGCCTCGACGGCCGGAGCCGGGGCCGGGGCCTCGGTGGCCGGGGCCGGAGCTTCGCCAGCCGGAGCGGCCGAACCGCAGCAGCTCGGAGCGGGCTCACAAGCCGGAGCGCAGGCTTCGCAAGCCGGAGCGCCGCAGCAATCAGCCGGAGCGCCACAGCAATCATCAGCGTGGCAACGGCCGTGGCAACGACGACCATGGCAACGACGGCCATGGCAGCGCTTGAACAAACCACAGCAACGGCGAGCGTGGCAGCCGCCGCAATCGGCGCTGCAATCGCTACCACCGCAATCACCACTGCAGGCGTGGCAGCCACGGCAACGGAAGCCGGCGTACGCCTTGCTCGACTCGCCCATCAGGGCGAAGCCGACCATCGCGAAGAAAATCGCGATGCCGAGAATCAAAACACGATTCATGTCCAATCCCTCCTACCAAAGTCCTCAGTGCTACGTAGCAAAACCGGAAAGAACGTCTCTCTGCCGTCGTGAGTCCTAGCTTCGCGTGCCCGTTCCGCGACGGCGGCGGCGGGGCGTCTCCTTGCGGTGACCGCGTTCCCTTCACCCTCCGCGTCATCGAACAGTGCTGCCCTGGAGCCTGTACCGATTGCGCAGAGGTTGCCGGTAACGCAGACTAGGCCGGTAAGTTAGCATGCGCCAACTCGCTGTCAAGGATTACCCACACAGTCTGTAGACCATACGGGAACCAGGAAAGCTGCGTGGCGCATACCGCCACCGATTCTCGAACAACGCTAGGCCACGATCAACGCAGCGAGCGGCTGCCTGCGGCAAAAAAACACCACCCACGTACAAGTTGGGTGGTCAACAGTCGCGATGTGCGACCGGCACGCACATCGTCGAACCCCAAGCAGGTAGATAATTTGCGCGAATTGGCAGCCGGATGTGCGCGGCTCGACTGCGCAATTTTGCGCCGGCTGCCAGTCGAAAAAAAGTTACTGACGCCGAGGGCCCGGGGCAGGCTGCTGCGCTTGGCGCGGAGTCGCCGCCGGGGCTGCCGGACGCTGCGCTGCGACTTTTTCACCTGGCGCCTGTTTCTGCGCCGGCGGGGCAGCACTCGCCGGAACCTGGGTGGCGGGCGTACCCTCGCTCGTCCCTTGCGAACCGGCCGTTGCCCGGCGTTCGATCTCCTGCGCCACCAGTTCCTGCTTGCGGATCATGTCTTCGGGGTCTTCGAAGTTGAGGAACAGCGGCGGCTCCCCGGGGAACAAGACGGCCGCCATGCCGGCGACGCGCCAACCCTCTTCCTCCAAGCGCACCATCCAGACGATGTTGTCGGTGTGGGGCTGGCCCGATTCATCGACGTCGGTCCAACGGCAAGCGACGTGAGCGCCGTCATCGGCGACCATTTCAACCTCGCCGACCTCGAACGAAGCCGTATCGCTACCCGGCGGCGCGACCGCCAGCTCGTGCTTCTTGGTCATCTCGCGCGCGACCGGCGTGAGCAAAGCCTCGGCGGTCTGGTCGTCGCCCGTTTTGACGGCCTGCAGAAACTTGCGCACCGCGTCTTGCGGAGCGCCCGCCGGTTTCGCGGATGCGGTCGTCGGCGAGTCCGACTTGGTACAACCGGTCCCAACCACGGCGATCAACAACGTCAGGCCGACCAGCGGCTGCAAGCAGCGCATCGCTCGAATCTCCTTCCCTGGAGTGCGCGGACCGCTCGCGGCAGGCGAGTCCCCAGCCTGGTTACGATCCGCACTGGGCCGCAGAGTCTGGCAAGAAGGCCGAGGACGGTCAAGACGAGCCCACTGTACGCTTCGAGCGACGCTAGCTGCTGGCGGCGTTTCGCGCGGCGCGATCAGCCGGCGCCAACTCCCCGATCGAAGGCCTCTTGATCGCGCAGATAGAGCGTCAGGGTCGCGTCGAACGTGGCCGCCGAAATCTTCCAGGCCGGCTGTTCATCGGTGTACAGGTTGCAATGCGCCACCAGCACCCGGTGCAGCAGCTTGAACAAGTGGCGCGGTACCCGCAACCGGCGCAGCGCTTCGATCAGCCGCGTCTCGCTCACCGAGGCGTCGAACAGCTCGCGGAGCTTGGGCGAGCGACCTTCGGCCGCACAGGCCTGTAGCCGGGCATTGGCCACGTCGTAGAGCGCTTCGCCCGTCCAATCGAGCGACGGCACCATGTTCTGCTTGTCGAGTCGGGCCCGCTGAAAGAATGCCGCGTCTTCGCGCTGGATGTGGTACGACAATTCGATCGGCAACAGCAGCTTGAAGCCGACGCCCGGGTGCTTGAGAAACTTGTTGTCCAGCAGCGGCCACAGCAGCGACCGCATTTGCTCCGGAGCCCCGTTGATCAGGTGCGGCTCGTCGACCCGGTCGATCAACACGATCGCGCCGCTGTAGCCGGCCCCGCGCAGGATCGTCAGGAATTTGTTGAGCAACTCGTAGCGATCGTCCGTCCGCCCCATCGTCGGCAGCGGCTGGCCGGACAGTTCTTCCGCCGTGAACTTCATCAAGTGGCGGCGCAGCCCGTTGACCTCGCGATTGATCACCCGGAGCTGCCGGGCAATGGCTCGCGCCTGCCACCAGCGCCGCCAGGCGCCCCACGCCCAGGGTATCCAGCCCGCCAGCGCGATCAGATACGGCCAGGGCGTCGACAGCCAGTCCCATTGATCGCGCAGCACTGTGATGGCGGCGACCAGCAACACCGCGGCCAGGCCCAGCGCGACGCGCCATTTGCTGCGCCAGGTTGAGAAGCGCAATTGGTGTCGGAGCCTGCGCCAGCGGCTCGGCGACGGTTCGTCGAGCGATTGATCGTACAGGCTGGCCAGCAACATCAGGTCGCGCGACTGTAGCCGCGTGAGCCGATGCGCAGCGGGGCTGGTGCCGGGGGGCGGGTCGAGCAATCGGTCGATCAGCCGGGTCACGCCGAGCGACAAGATCGCGTCCATGTGATCCCAGAGCTTCCACTCTTGCAGCAGGCGATCGGTGCGGCGCTGGCGCGCCGGCAACTTACTGCTGAAGCGATCAAGGAACGGATTGAAGTCGTCGTACTCGATCACGAACACCCGGCGATCCGGATGCTCAGCGTTGTATTGCTCGAGGTGCTTGACCACCTGCAGCCGCAACGCCGTTTTGCCCGCGCCTTTCTCGCCGAACACGATGGCCGTCGAAGGCTCGGACGGATCGCCGTAGATCTTGTCCCAGGCCGGATGGTGGGTGCTCAGGATGCAATGCTGTTTGAAGACCTGATCGGTCTGGGCATCCTCATCCGTAAACGGGTGAATGACGATGCCGTGATGCTCGAGAAATCGCTGCGTCTTCATCGGCGTGCCCAGGGAGCGGACGATCGAGAGGACGGTTACTTCGCGCTCTTGGCGCCGGTGAGCATCTGCCGGAAGGCTTGCTCTTGCTCGGTCACCGTCTTCTGCGGGCCATAGAACTTCAGAAAGACGAGACCTTGCTTGGTCGCGACGATGGCACCCAGCATGCGGTAATCGGGCCGTTCGACGCCCGGCAATCGCGGAGCCGGGCGGTCCAGATAGGTGCCCGAGATATCGACCCATTCGACGTCGCAGCCGGCGGCTTTGAGCTTTTCACGCTTGGCCCGGTCGGCCGTGGCGCTGCCATCGGGCTGGGTGAATTGGCCGTACCACCGCTCGATGTTGGCCTCGATCGAGCCGCCGGCCGCCATCACGGTCATGCGTCCTGGCAGCTTGTCGCCTTCGGCCGGCTTGATGGAGAACTCGTGAGCGATGATTTGCGACGCCGGCTGCTTGCGGGTCCAGGTGTCCGGAGCCAGCAGCGTGAGCTGGCCCAGGTCGATCGTGCCTGGGGCATCGTCGGCGGCAAACCCCGGGGCCGCGCCCAGGGCGGCCAGGGCCAGGGCCAAGGTCACGATGGACGGCCGGGAATGAACGCGCATCGCACGTCTCCTGTCAGAGGCTTCGAGTTGAGACAGCGGACAACCACCCACGAAGAATTGCCATGAGCAAGTGGGCAGGAAAAGTCTAGCGGTGCCGTCGAGTTGGGGGTAGGCGCCCCGGACGGGGAAACACACCAGGGCAGCGATTCACTGCCGCACCACGATTCACTGGCGCACCACGACCCAGATCAACACCGGCACCAGCACCAGTAGCGCCACGACCAATGCCGTGACCACGGCGACGTTGCGACCCTTCTGGCGATCCTTGCGCCTGCGCCGGCTCGCATGCGGCGCCACTTCACCGATTTCAACTTCTACCGAGACTTCTTCCGTCAGCTCCGGCGCGGCGGGGGGGGGTGGCGCGACCGGGGCCGGCGGCGTCGACGCGACGGGCGGCGGCGCTGGCGGCCGGGGCGCGCTATTCGACAGTGCGGCGATCACCGAATTCGCCGTGCGCCATTGGGGCCACCCTTCGCGCCACACCAGCGCGTCGCCGGCCACGCGGCCTTCTTGCAGCCAGGTGCGAAACACCGTCGCCGGGGCAGGTCCGAACTGGCTCCCGTCCGCCGCGCGCACATACCACATTGACAGGTCGCTTTCCGTCCCCGGCACGGTGTTGCCCGTCGCCAGGGGCGGCTGAGCCGCGGCAGGCAGCTTGGTCGAACCAACGCTCGACGGCGGCAACGCGATCTCGTCAACCAGGACGCTCGTCTCCGGGTCATCGGCGAAGACGCCGGTGCCCCCTGTTTCGGCCGCGGCGGCCCCGCGCGACGGCGAAGCCCCCTCACCGACCGATTCGAGCGGCACGATGAATTTCACGCCGCATTGCGGGCAGACGCAGCGTTTTCCCGCCAGAAAACTCTTGAGATTCAGGCGGTGCTGGTTCGGGCAATAGCAGCGAATACCCATTGGCCTCGACCTATGCCTGTTCGGCGGACGGCGCCGCGGCGCCAGGATCGGGCGTATGCGGCAATTGCAAGGTGTGCGCCGGGACCATCTGCATCTTGTCCGGGTCCCAGCCCATGACCTGACTGGTGCGCCAGGATTCGTTGGCCATGTTCACCGCGACCACACCGGCCAGCCCCAATGCGACGGGGCAGTTCAAGGGCGCCCCATCGCGCAGGTGCTGCTGCAAATTGGTGTGATGAAGTCGGATGTCCTCGCCGCCGGTCTTCTGGTGCGTGGCCAGCACCTTGTCGTCCTTGTCCTTGGCCACCCAGCCCGACGGGGTGAAATACAGCGTGCCGCGGTAGCCGCGGATCAGGTGATCGATACCGACGCGGTTGCTCATGGTGCCCAGGACGTAGACCGTCATCCCGCGCCCATACTCGCAGATCATTTCGAAGTTATCCGGCAAGTCGCGGCCATCGGGCCATTGCCAGATTCCACCCATGCCGACCACGCGGCGCGGATAGACCAGGTTGCACGCCTTCATGATGCGCGTGATGCGGTGAATGAACAGGTCGGTGCAGATGCCGCCGGAATAGGCCGAGTAGTTCCGCCACTCGAAATAGTGATGTGGGTTCCAAGCGACTTGCGGGGCCACGCCGAGCCATGCGTCCCAATCGAGATCGGCCGGCTTGGCCAGGTTGGGGTCGAGGTCGGGATCGCGCCATGGACCCTGCTTGTCGTAGCGCCGAACGTATTCGATTTGTGCCTGGACGACCTGGCCGATCACCCCTTCGGCGATCGCCTGCGCGGCCGAACTATAGCTGTCGTCGCTCATTGCCTGCACACCGACCTGCAGCGGGCGACCAGTCTTCTTCTGCGCGGCCACCACTTCGAGCGCCTGTGGGATCGAGTGGGTCATCGGCTTTTCGCAATAGACGGCCTTGCCCGACTCGA
This sequence comes from Pirellulales bacterium, assembly GCA_019694435.1. Lineage (NCBI taxonomy): Bacteria > Pseudomonadati > Planctomycetota > Planctomycetia > Pirellulales > Pirellulales bacterium. The sequence continues at coordinate 37,615 of JAIBBZ010000013.1, read as the reverse complement.
GCGCGTCGATCGTCATCCGGCTGTGCCAGTGCTCTGGCGTGGCGATCGTAACGTAGTCGATGTCTTTGCGATCGAGGAGCTGGCGATAGTCGGTCAGCGGGGCACCACCGACTTTCTTGGCGCCCGCCTCGGCACGCGTCTGCCAACAATCGGCCACAGCCACAGCCTCGAGATTGTTGGACTCCTTGAGGCTGTTGATGGCGTCCATGTGCGCGTTGGCCATCCCGCCTGCGCCGATGAAGCCGATCCGCAACCGCTCGTTGGCGCCAGCGATCTGGGCGTAGCTGCGGGCTGTCCATGCCAATGTCCCGGTCACGGCACCTGCGGCCAAAAAGTCACGGCGGTCGATGGTATGGTCGGACATCAAGCGGTTCCTCGGTGGCTGGACGCGTCAAAGCTTCCTGGCCCTGGTTTTTTGCCGGACGGCACAACCGGTCAGGAGAACGCCTCTAAGACTAGTGGCTCCGGTCGCGTCGCTCAAGCGGCGACGATGCCCGAACTACTGACGGCCACAGACTTTCCGCAGCGGCTGACTTTACCCTCGCCGACCGCGGGGCTAAAATCCACGGCTCAGTCACATTGGTCCTACTTGGGGAGCACGGCCATGCGTTTCCTGGCGAGCTGTCTGGCGGTTGCATCTCTCCTGCCCTCGGCGATCGCCGGGGCCTGGGAAGCATCGCAGCTCAAGGGCGAATACATCGAATCGCGAACGTGTGACGTGTACACGGGCCCGTGTTTCGCCAATGCCGAAGTGGGGCTCACCGGTTCCGAGGCACTTCGGGCCTGGAGCATCGAGCAGGGTCAATTCGATGGCGTCGATCTGTCGGGACTGCGGGTAGCCGTGGCAACGAAGGCCGAGAGCACCTTGAGCTTCGGCGGCCCCCAGGTGGACATGGGCGTGATTCGCTCGGTGGTATACGTGGACCAACGCGCCGACGCACAGCAGCAACAAGCGCTCGTCGATTTCGTCAAGCGGCACGGCGGTCCGGCCGTCGGTACGGTGGTGGCCGTCGAGGCCAAGCCGATCGACATGGCGCTGGATCACCTGGAAATGGTCGGGCGCTTGCAGGTGGGCCGAATTGCCGAACTCGAAACACGTAAGCTCGGCAAAGCCGACTGTGTGTGCACCAACGAGATGATCTACTACCCACCGCTCGCCGCGGTCGACAATTCGGAAGCGGCCTACACGGTCGAAGGCCGGTTCGACGGGCGGGGGTTGGGCGTCAAGTGGAACAACCGCAGCAGCCGTAGCGCTTTCCTGGCGACGTTTTGTTACTAGCATGCCCTGACAGTTACTCGCGCGCCTGGGTCCTAGAAAGTTCGTCGCGGAACTTGCACACGAGCTTGCTCGAAGTCATCGTTGAAGAACCCGGCCGGCATGGATCGCGCGATCTCTGCCGGCTGTTTTGTTTCAGTTCGCGCCCCGAACGGCGCCGCCGCTCGACCGGGCACCGGCAGCACAGCGCTCCGAATATTTGCAGTTGATCAGACCCTCACTCGAAACGGAGAGAGCAGCACATGGCTCGTACGGGATGGATGGTTCTTGCGGCATTGGCCTGGTCGGCCGCGTCCGTCGCGGCGGAATACGAAGTCGGCGCGAACACCGAAAAATTGCCGGCCGGAGCAGTGTCGGACGAAATTGCCGGGCAGCTTGCCGATGCGGGCTGGGCGGTCAAGACGAAGAAGAAGGTCGCCGTCGAATTCTGGCCGCACAAACAGTGGACCGCCAAAGAGGGCTTCGAGGCCTCGGCCGAAGTGTTGTACCCATTCGAGGTCGGTCAACTGCTCGGCGTGATGCGCTACGATCGCGAAGGGACCGATTTCCGCGGGCAGACGATCAAGCCGGGCGTGTACACCGTGCGCTATGCGCAGCAACCGGTCGACGGCAATCACGTGGGCACTTCGGACACGCGCGACTTCTTGTTGCTCTTGCCGGTCGAGGACGACAAGTCGGGCGAAAAGCTTGCCGAAGAGGAGCTCTGGGAGACCAGCGCCAAGGTCGCGGAGTCGACGCACCCGACCATGCTCTGCCTGCTGGCGAGCACGGAAGCAGGCGGCGACGCGCCGGCGATCGTGCACGACGAAGACCGCGAACTGTGGAGCGTGCGGTTTGCCAACGCGGCAATCGCCGGCGGCAAAGTCGCACCGCTGACCTTGACCCTGGTCGTTGTTGGCCAGGCGGCCGAGTGAGCCTCTGATGTCCTGTCGCGTACTGCTTCGACTTTGCTATCGCATGCTGTCGGCCGCGGCGATGTGCCTGGCGCTCGCCGTGGCGCCCAGTTGCGCCTCGGCGCAGAACCCCACGGCGACGGACAACGCTAGCGCCGTTGCAGCGGAGCCGGCTGCGGCCTTTGAGGTCGTCGCGCTGCGCGGCCGCGTCGTTTGGATGGGCGAAGCGCTCAAGCGACGCTTCGGCATCGAGTCGGATCCGGACGCCGCGCAAACACAAGCCGCGCTGGAGACCACCGACGGCCAGGTGCTGCCCCTGGTCAAAGATGCCCGCGGGCGGGGGTTCTGGCTCGATGGGCGGATTCGCGACCGCGACCTCGAACTGCTGGTGCGACGCTACCGCGGCACGCCCGCTCTCAAGATCATTCGCGTCTACGCTTTCGAAGACGGCGAGAAATACGAGCTCGATTACTGGTGCGACATCTGCTCGATTCCGATGTACGAGCTCAAGCCTTGCGAATGCTGTCAGGGGGAGACCCGGATCCGTCTACGCAAGATCGACGACAAAAACCAGCCATGAACTGGCCGTTAGCCGGGGCGATCCGTTCGGTTTATTTGGGTTCTAGTGATCGGGGAGCCGCCTCGAGCGGCTTCGAGTGTCGAACAGGGCTTTCCAAGGGGTGTTTTGGCTGCAGATTGCTTGTGTGCCCCCCAGCGGGAAGCTATACCTGCTCAAGGACGCAGGTGGCGTTGTAAGTTGGCCAGCCACAGCGTTTAAGTTACCCGCTGGCGCCTTCGAGGCGGGTGTGTGGGGGCCAAGGGACCGCGGGGCGGCTAGGCTCGGTGCTTTGGGGGATGCGTACGATGGGCGAGACTGACCGCCATGGACCGATTGAGATCGCCGTTGTCGGTGACCTGACCGAGAACGAAGGTGCGATCAGCGACAAGCTGCTCGACATCCCCCCTGGCGGGGAGTGCATTCTGTTCATTGATTCGCCTGGCGGCAGCCCCTATTGCGCGCTTTCGCTGATGGCCATGATCCGCATGCGCGACATTCGGGCCACCGGTGTCGTCACGGGCGAATGCTCTTCGGCCGCTCTGTGGCCGTTTGCCGCTTGTTCGCGCCGAATCGTCATGCCGTGGAGCGTGTTGCTGTTCCACCCGATGAAATGGCAGAGCGAGGAGCACGTCGGCCTGGCCGAGGCCGCTGAATGGGCCCGGCATTTCGGGCAGCTCGAGACCGAAATGGATCGCTTGCTCGCCGAGTTGTTCAACGTGCCGTACGAGCAGATGGAAAAGTGGATCAATCCTGGCCGTTATGTCTCGGGCCGGGAAATGGCGGACGCAGGCCTGGCCGAGTTGCACCAGCTCAGGCCGATTTCGATGCCGACCCGCAATGGCGCCGCGGCCAAGCCGCGCCGCGGGGCGCCAGCAAAGTCCTAAGCCGATTGGTTCCGCCAACGCGGGTCCGCGCCGCCTTCGGCTGGAAAACCCCGGGCGGTGCTGTCAGCGCTCGATCCGGCCCTCCTGGGTGCAATTGATCTTGGGAGCGGCATTTCTCCGCCGTTAGCATGCCGCGGGGATACTGCGCACTCCTAACAAGGTCTCTGGATGCCGCCACGCTGGATTGGCTGCTTTGCGATCGTCGCCTGCACGATCTGCGGCGGTTGCGGCCCCCGGGCCGAGGCCCAGCGTTATGCGCGGCTGGTCGTCGAACAGTACGGCGGTCTGCACGGGCTCGAGACGACGCCCAACCCGCGACTGCGCGCCGAGTTTGCCCGCGTGATTCGCGAAGGCGGCACGCCACGGTTGCTGTGCCGGCCCGGGATACCCGACGCCGAGAACGCCGCCTCCGTGCTCGCCGGGCTATTCGAACTCCAGCACGTTGACGCCCGACTCGACGAAACGGCTGCCTTGCTGCCGCCGGGGCCCTTGAATCTGGGGCCGATCGACCTGGCGCGCGTCGAGAGCTTGCTCAAGCGTCATGCGGCCGTGCACCGCGTCTGGCGCACCGCCTGGCAGCGGCCGCAATGCGAGTTTGGCCTGTTGCATACGGCCGGTGCATTTGCCGATGTTTCGTTCATCAGCCAGATACGCGCCGGGGCACGACTGGAACTGCTGCAGGGTCTCGTGCATGCGGACCAGGACCGCCTCGACAAGGCCATCGAGAGCATTGGCTATTTATTCCGCGCGGCTGCTGCATTGGCGGCCGAGCGCCACGTCGTGGCCCGGCTCGAGGCGGCCGAATTGCGCGACGAGACTTTGCGCCTCGTCGAGCACGTTGTCCAGCATCGCGCGGCGACGTCCGAACAGCTGGGCCTGTTGCGCGATTGGCTCGGCAAGCAACTCGCCGCGTGGACGCCCGACGCCGAGGCTTGGATCGGCGATCGCGCCTTGGGGATGCACAGCTACGAGGTCATTCGCGGCGGCGAGCTGCTGAAGCTGCTGACCGAAAGCGACCTGGCGCTGTTGGCCGAGCGGCGCGAGTTGGAGCATTTTCCGCAGGCTGCGCTCAAGCAGCTCGACGAGGACGAGCGTTTCTATCTGGAAGCGATGCGCGTGTTGATCGGCGCTTGTCGACAGCCGTACTTCGCGCGCGAGGCCGCCTTCAAGGCCTTGCAAACGCGTCTCACCCAGCTCGAACGCACGCCCCAGTACCCGCTGGTCGCCGCACGGTTGCTGCTGCCAGGCATAGAAGAGGCGCAGCGCCTGCAGGCGCGCGATCGTGCCGCGTGCGTGGCCTGGCATGTGACGCTCGCGGCCGCGGTCGCCGGAGCGCCGGTCGAGCCGTCGCCGACCGATCGGCTCAACCCGCTGTCGGGTCAACCGTGGTGCGTGACGAGCACCGGCGGGCAAGCGTACATCGACGCGATCGGCGCACCGCTCGATCCGTGGCCTCGCCCTGTGGTCGTTCCCCTGCATCCGGCGTCCGCCGCCGCCACCGCCACGCGGCCGCCGCCGCAGCGGAAATAACCACGGCAACCTACCCGCGAAAATCCGTGTGGCAGCGATCGCAGGCTTGATTGGCGCGGCTGACCGCACTTTGCGCCGCGGCCGGATCATCCTGTTCGACGGCCGCGACGAGCTCGCGAACGCGCTCGGCCAGATCCTGGGCAAACTTCAGATACTGTTCGTCGTCGGCAAATTCGTAACTGGAGTCCTGAATCACGGCCGTCAACACCGCCAGTAACCGGGCCTCGTGTAACACCTTGTCGCGTTGACGCTTGAACTCCCCCGCATCGGCGGTCCAGACATCGAGCCGGCCGCGCTGCGATTCTTCCATGCGGGCCATCAGCGGGGCCCGGTCGCTGACTTTGGCCCAGCCGCCGTCCGGCATGCTCGGAGCCGCATCGCCCGCGGGCGCGTCGCCGCGCACCATCTCAGCCAACTCGGCGGACCGGGCCTTGGCTTCCTTGTACGAGCCGTCGGTGCCAACCTTACAATTGAGCGCCACGTGCGCGAGTTGATCGCGCAGCCCCGCGGCGACGCCGCGCCAGCGCACTTCGCCGTCGTACTGGGCAACCACGCCCAACAGCATGGCCAGGAGGCTGAAGCTGGTGCGGGCCTGTCGATAGTTGCCTGACTTGAACTTGCTCGGCGATTTGACCGCCTCGGCCACGAGCGCGACCTGCGCCTTGATCTCGTCTTCGAGGTTGTCGCGCGCGATCAGCGCCGCCCAATGCGCCCCCGAACCGGGCGCGGGCGGATTCTCGCCGGCCGCGCCTGTCGTGCCGGGCTCAGGCGTCGCTGGCTCGGCCGTTGCTACAGGCGATGCTTGATCGGCTACGACCGGCCTGCCTGGCTCGCCGGGGCCCAAATGCTCGCGGACGTCGGTAAAGAACCGGTCGCGAACCGCCGCATCGAACTTTGGCCGCGGCGCCAGCGCCTTCGCGGCCCGGCCAACCTTGCGAGGTGTGGCCGGCTGCTGGCCCCAAACGGGTGCGAGGCATCCAGCAATCAAAAGCAACAGCAGCGGCGGCGCCGCAAGCTTGGTCCAACCCATCGAGACACTCGCCATGCCCAGACAAGAAACCTGTATCCGGATTATGTCCGGTGCCGCCCAGATGAACAAACCGCTTTCGGGCGACGGCATACGCGCCGCCGGCTCGAAGCTAGCCGAAGATGCGGTCGCGGCGGGCCTTGTTCCAGGCCAGTTTTTCGGCCCGGCTCATCTTGGCGAAATCGGGCTCGGCGTTGTCCGCTGAGGGAACGCTCTCGGCCGGAGCAGCCTTCGGAGGACAGGCACATTTCGTGGCCGAGCCGCCTCCGCACCCACAGCCGCCGGCGGGCTTCGTTGCGGGGCTCTCACTTCCGGCGACCGGAATCGCCGCGGGCACCGTAACGCTCGAGCTGCCGTAGCTCATCACGCCGGTTTGCAGCACCTGATCCTCCGCCAGGCTGCGATGCGGACGCAATCCCAGCTTGCCCAATACGGCGTGGTACGCCTTGACCGCCTCCTCGGGCGTGATGACGCGATCGGTGATCAGCCGGAGAAACTCGACGAACGCCAATTGCGATTCGGCACCGTTGATCTTGCGGCCGAACAAGGCCACACGAGCGCCGTATTTCTGCGCCTCGGCGATCAGCTTGAACGCGTCGTAGGTCGTGCCGGCCGCGCCGCCTAAGATGCCCACGACCAGGTGCGGGTCGTAAGCGCACAGCTCTTCCATGGCCTTGGGACCGTGGTAGACGACCTTTAAGAACGTCGGACGGCCGGCCGCCGCCACGCCGGCGAGCGTGCGGGCAATGGCGTCGTTAACGAAGGCCGGCACTTCCGCAGGCGTCAACCCCTGCGGCGCGTTCGGATCGAACACCTCGAGGAAATGCCGAAAGCCGACTCGCTCGGCCTCGAGGCGAAAGGCGCGATAGGCTTCGAGGGCCGTGAGGTCTTCGTCGAGACGGTTGTTGAACGTGATGCTGTAGAGCCCCAGGTTGGCGCCCTTCGATCGCTCCTCGGGCGTGCAGCCGAGATGGCCACACTGGATGTGGTCGAGCGAGGCCGTGCGGAACGGCCGCGAAGGCTCGGCAATGTACTGGTTGCCGCGCAGGACGAAGATGTCGGTCGTGTCGTTGGCCCGCGCCGCGGGCGTCACGTGGCTCTCGGCAAAGAGTTGCTCGGCGACGGCCAGTTGTGCGCACGTGCTGGTCGACATCAACATGATATCGACAAGGCCTTGCCGCACGATTTCGCGGATTTGCTCGCGATACTCGGGCAACGTGCGAAAACGCGTCTCGCCGGCATGCATCTCCGGCGAGCGGCCCGGCGAGCCGATGCCGAACGCCATGTCGGCATCCTTCGCGTCGGCCAGGATGAAGTCCCGGGCGCCGGACGGATCGGCATGAATGTTCCGCAGTTTGCGGTCGAGCGATTTTTCGACCAGGGCCATGGTTGATCCTTACCTTCGCTTGCTGACCGCTCAGCGCGTGGCGCGCACGCGGGCCAGGACGGTGTCGAGGGTTTGCTTGAGCACTTGCCCGCTGCGCTTGAGCGCCTGCATTTCCTTGGGCCACAACTCGAGCTCGTGAATTCCCAGTGCGCCCTTGCGTCCCACGACGGTCGGCACGCTCAGGGCGACGTCGCGAATGCCGTAGGCGCCCTGTTGCACCGTCGAGACGGGCAGGATGCGGCGGCTGTCTTGTCCGATCGCCGCAATGACGTCGCGAATCGCCAGTCCGACCGCGAAGCCGGCGCCGCCTTTTTTCTTGATGACTTCGGCGCCGGAACCCTTTGTGCGCTCGAACAGCTCGCTCGCCAGGTTCGGATTCCAGCCGGGAAATTTTTCCAGCGGCAGTCCGGCCACCGCGGCGCTCGACCAGACCGGCACCATGCTGTCGCCGTGTTCGCCCAAGATCAGCGCGTTGACTTGCGTCGGCGGGACCTGCATCCGCGCTGCGATCAGGCTGCGGAATCGAACGGTGTCGAGCACGGTCCCCAGGCCAATCACCTGCGCCGGCGGCAATTCGAGCAGCTCGGCGGCCAGGTATGTGAGCACGTCGACGGGATTCGAAACCACGACGACGATTGCGTTCTTACAATGCCCCGCCTGGCGCACCTGGCTCAGGATGCCGACGAACAGATCGACATTGCGGTTGATCAGGTCGAGCCGGCTTTCGTCCGGCTTGCGGCGCAGACCCGCCGTAATGCAGATCACGCTGGAATCGGGGATTTCGTCGTAGCCACCCGCAGTAATCCGCTGATCGGCCGTCGTCGACGAGCCGTGCAGCAAATCGAGCGCCTGACCTCCGACCAGGTCGGCGTTCACGTCGAGCAGCGCGAGGTGGCTACCGACCCCGGCCGCCTGCAGCGCAAACGCCGTGCACGAACCGACCAATCCGCCGCCGCCAATGATGCTGATTTTCATTGCCAAGAGAAATTTCTAAGAGTCCGCGAGTTGCCAGAAGCGGTGATTAGCGACTGGCCAAAGCCGCCATGACGCGGTCGGTGATGGTTTGGACGAGGGCCTCGGTGTCGACGCCGGCGATCGGCGCCGGGACCGGGGCGGCATTCGCCGCCGGAGGACTGGCCGCGGCACCCGGCGCCATCAGCGGGGCCGCCTCGAAGGCGCGTTGTTCGACGCCCGTCTCGGTCCAGCTATTGCGGAACACGTCGTTCGCGCAGATGTCGCAGTTCTCCATGCCCTTCTCGAGCCGGGCGTCGGGAAAGCCCCACTTGGCCTTCAGTTCGAGCAGCTCGCGGGCCTCTTGCTGATTGAAGTAGTTAATCTTGCCCAGGTCGCGGGCGAGCATCAGGATGCGGCAGTAGGCGTCGAGGATTTCGGTCCACCAATAGGCGCGCTCGACGTTCTCGCCGTAGCTGACCGTGCCGTGGTTGGCCAGGATCATGATGTTCGTCTTCTCGACGAACGGCAGCACCGTGTCGGCAAACTTCTGTCCGCCGGGGGTCTCGTACTTCGTGATCGGTACGTCGCCGAGAAACACTTCGACCTCGGGTAGCACGCATTGCGGAATAGCCTGCCGGGCCACGGCAAACGCCGTCGCATGGGGCGGGTGGCAATGCACAACGCTTTTCACCTCGGGCCGTTTCTTCATGATCGCCAGGTGCAAGAGCACTTCGCTGGTGCGCTTGCGGCGGCCCGAAAGCTGGTTGCCTTCCAGGTCGACCGAGCAGATGTCGTCGGGCTTCATAAAGCCTTTGCAGATCATCGTCGGGGTGCAGAGCACTTCGTTGTCGCTGATCCGAATCGAGATATTGCCGTCGTTGGCCGCGGCAAATCCCTTGGAATACAGCCGGCGACCAATCTCGCAAATGTCTTGCTTGAGGGCGTGAATGTTCATCGGAAACAGAGCTCCAGGCGGGGTTAGCGTTATGCGGGGCGGACGAGGTCGACGGCGTCGAGCACGGCCGCGTTGTAGGCATCGATCGGTTTGTCGTCGGGATAAAACGGCTGGACGGCCTCGCCGCCCTCGGTGAACGCGATCAGGGCACCGACACCGGCTGCCAATTCGTCGTAGACCACCAGCGCCTCGGCCCGTGGTTCTTGGCTGCCCTGCAAGTTTTCGAGCGACAGCGGCACCACCAGGCGAAACCGCGCGCCGGTCAGGCTGGGATGGCTACGGCCTAGCGTTACGGTGCCAATTACCTCGCCGATGGTCATCGGCCGATCTCCTTAACCGTCAAATCAGTCAAATCTAGCTCGCGGCCGCCGCCGCCAAGGCGCGGCCGTAGGGTTCTAAACAGCGATACGGGGCCCCCAGGCAGAACTGTTGGACCAGCAATTTCACCTGGTGCGGTCGCACGGTTTGCAAATCGACCACCAGCAGGTTGGCTCCCACGGCCGCGCAGCCGCGTCGCAGGCCCGCCTCATCGGCCGGCGCCATGGCCCGGACGCCCGCGTGCCGATTGGTCAGGCACAAGGCGGCGGCAGCCTGGTCGGTCAGCAACACGCCCAGATCGCCACCGCGGGCCACGCGATCCGCCATTTCTCGGGCGACCGTCACCAGCCCGCACGAAGCCAGCGCCTCAACTTCGCGAGGCAGCTTGCGCAAATCGCGGATCAGGGCCGAGGCGTCGAATTTCGTTTCGGCGACGGCGACGGTCACTCGTTGTGTCGATTTCGCCGCCGCCGGAGCCGGGACCGCGGAGGCGCGAACGAGGGCGACACCGCGCTGGCGCAACAGGTCGCGTGCGGCCGGCGTGATCACGGCGCGGGGAGCCACCTGCAAGGTGCGCGCGGAACCCAGGTGCTCGGCAAGCTGCCGCAGCGTGATCACACGCTCGTCGAGCACCAGCGTCAACAGATCCGGGGCAACGGCGGCGGTGGACGGTGTTTGACTGGCCGCAGCCGGCGCGAGACGCACCAGCACCTCGCGCACGATGCGATCGACCAGTTCGGGCGAGAGCCCGACTGCTGCGCCGTTCGTGGTTTCGGTCGATGGCGTCACCGCAAGTCACCAGGCAGTTCTATCGTCCGTCAACAATTCCCAGCACGGTCCAACGGACCGGGCTGGTCGGGTCGCCGATCAGGTCTCGGGCGCTCTTGCCGTCGTTGGACAGCAGGACCAGCTCTGCGCGCCCCGCGCCAAGCGTATCGATAGCCAATTGCGGGTCGCCGTCGGGCGATTGCCCGTCGGCCCGCAACGGCTGCACGACCAGCAGCTTCCAGCCCTGCATCGTGCGATGCTTGACCGTCGAGATGGCCGTGCCGACAACGCGTCCGAGTTGCATCATTCTGTCCCGCCGGTCTGAGGCTACTTGCCGATGATTCGCAGGTCGTCGACCAGCGTGCAGCGGCGCTCGCGGGTAAACGTCAGCGGGGTGGTCACGCCTTCGCCGGTGGGCGTGGCGATCGAAAACGACAGGTAGCCTTCGCCACCGAGACCCAAGGCCGTCATCGAAGCGCCGTTCTTGACGAACAGCGTCGTGTCCATCTCGCGGCCCATGCGGGTCATGTTCCGCACGTTGTTCGAATGAATGATGCTCGTGTGGCGATAGCCGTGCTCGTAGTGCTTGGCCTTGGCGATCGCCTCGTCGACGTTCTTGACGCGCACGATGGGAACGAACGGCATCATCTGTTCGACGGTCACAAAGGGGTTGTGCTCGTCGGTTTCGCCGAACAGCAGTTCGGTATTGGGCAGCACGGTCTTGCCGATGCCCCGCGCCAGAACCGCCGCGTCCTGCCCGAGGAAATCCTTACACGGTACGTCGTGCTTGTGAGCGCCCTCGCCCGCGGTCGTGATGGCGACCTTGGTCAGCGCGTCGACCTCGCGGGCACACAGCGCCGCCGTGCCGGGCCGTTCCATCGCCTTCATAAAGTCGTTGAACACGCTGGCCACGACGAAGACTTCCTTCTCGGCGATGCACAGCAGGTTGTTGTCGTAGGCGGCACCCCGCTGGATGCTGCGCGCCGCGCGGTCCAGGTCGGCCGTTTCGTCGACCACGACCGGCGGATTGCCCGGCCCGGCGACGATGGCCCGCTTACCGCTGTTCATGGCAGCCCGGGCTACGGCCGGCCCCCCGGTGACGCAGATCAACCGGATGCCGCGGTGCTTGAAGACCTGTTCGGCTGTATCGAGCGTCGGCTCGGCGATCACGCAGATCAGATTGTCGATGCCGAGGTCGGCATGAATGGCTTCGTTAAACCGTCGCACGCCTTCGGCCGCGACGCGCTTGCCGCTGGGGTGCGGGTTCACGACCAGCGTATTGCCCGAGGCGATCATGCTGACGGCGTTGCCGGTGATCGTGGGCAGCGAATGAGTGACCGGCGTAATGGCCCCGATGACGCCGAAGGGGGCATGCTCGATCACGGCCAGGCCGTGGTCACCGCTGAACACCTCGCTGCGCATGAATTCAACGCCGGGGGTTCGCTCGCCGAGCGTCTTGAGTTTCTCGATCTTGTGTTCCAGACGGCCGATCTTCGTCTCGTTCATTTCCATCGTGCCGAGCTCGACGCTCTGCTCGATGGAAATCCGGCGAATGTGATCGATGATCCGGCGGCGATCTTCGATCGTGCGTTCCGACAGCCGGTCGAAGGCCTCGGTCGCGGCCGCCACGGCCTCGTCGACCGTTTGAAACACGCCGTGACGCCCCTGGTAGCCGCGCGACACCGCGGCCGGCGCGGTGGCCACCATCTGGGCGAGGACTTCTTGCACCACACTGCGAATCAGGCTTTCAGTCGTTTGCATGGCTCGCTGGATTTCGTTTTTCTCAGGTGGGAATGCGGGAGGATGTCAGGTGCGGGACGTGCGGCCCTCAATCGCCGCGACGATAGACGCAGTCGCTGGCGACGTGCACCGTGTCGACGATGCCGATAATGGCCGCGTCGACGGGCAAGGGTTTTGTTTCGGGAGTCATGCGGGCACTCGAGCCCTGGACAATCAGCACGTAATCCCCCGTGCCGGCGCCGACCGTATCGACCGCCACGAACGTCCGACCTGTCGCTTTCAGCGCGGCGCGGTTTTGTTCGTCGACGCGATAGGGCTCGACCGTCAACAGTTTCTGGCCGACCATCGCCGCGACCTTTTGCGTGGCGACGACGTGTCCGGTGACTTTGGCGACGAACATGCTTTAGCCTTGCAAGAGTTCCTTGACCTGCCGGGCCACGACCAACTCTTCATTGGTGGGCACGACCCAGATTTGCGCGCGGCTCTCGGCGGCATCGATCCGTGCCTCGCCGCGCGCCGTCTCGTTCTTGGCCTCGTCGAGCACGATGCCCAGTTCGGCCAGGTTCCGGCACACCTGGCGGCGGACGTTGATGCCGTTTTCACCGATGCCCCCGGTGAACACGATCGCGTCGGCGCCGCCCAGCTCGACGAGATAGGCGCCCAGGTAATGCCGAACCGAGCCCATGAACACGTCGAGCGCGACTTGAGCCCGCGTGTCGCCCTGGGCGGCCGCGGCTTCGAGGTCGCGAACGTCGCCGCTCGTGCCGCTCAAGCCCAGCAGCCCGCTGTGCTCGGCCAGCTCGACCAGCAGCTCATCCAGACGCTTGCCGGTCCGCTCCAGCAGCACCGGCAAGGCGAACACGTCGAAATCGCCCACGCGGTTGTTGTGCGGCAACCCGGTCTGCGGGCTCATGCCCAGGCTGTTGGCCTGGCTCTGCCCGCCCCGAATCGCGCACAGCGACGCCGAACCTCCCAAATGGCACGACACGATCCGCGCATCGCTGCGCCCGAGCAGTTCGGCCATCCGCGTGGCGATGTAGCGGTGGCTGGCACCATGAAAGCCCCACCGCTGCACCTGGAACGCATCGGCCCACTCCCAGGGAATCGCGTAGTAGCGATTGGCCGCGGGAATGGTCTGATGAAAGCCCGTCTCGAAAGCCGCGACGAGCGGCATCTCCGGCAGCCGCTCGCTGAGAATCCGCATGGCCCGGACGTACGGCGGATTGTGCGCCGGCGCGACCGTCGCCATCGCCTCCATCGCGGCCAGCACCTCGGGCGTCACGCGCTGCACGCCGCTGAATCGCCCGCCGTGCACGGCCTTGAAGCCGATCGCGGCCACTTCGCCCGGATCGCGCAGGCAGCCGTGCCGCGGATCGGTCAACTGCTCCAAGCAGCGGCGGACCGCCACGGCATGATCAGGCACCGGCCCCACCGCTTCCTCGCGGTGGCCGCCGATGTCGACGAACGACTTGCTTTCGGCGGCACCGATGCGTTCGGTTCCGCCGCGCGCAAGCTGGCGCTCGTCGGCCATGTCGAAGAGCCGGTACTTGAAGCTCGTCGAACCGAGATTGGCAACCAGGACTTTCATCGCTTCCCACTCCGGGGAAAGGGCACAGCCCGCGAGGGCCGCGACAACTCCGTTTAGCCGATATAAGCCTGCACCAGACCGGCCGAGGGGCGCGGAATGACGTGGCTGGCGATCAGGTCGCCGATCTGGGCCGCGGTGGCGGCACCCGCTTCGACTGCCGCACGCACGCTGCCGACGTCGCCGCGCACGATCGTGGTCACATACGCGCCGCCGATCTGCACTTGCTTGACGATCTGCACGTTGGCGGCCTTGGCCATCACGTCGGTCGCCTCGATCAGAGCCACGAGGCCCTTGGTTTCCACCAATCCAATCGCGTTATCCATCGAATTTGCCTTTGCTTGAGAGCGAAAATGATCAGGAGAGGGGTCGGGTTCGGCAGGCCGCGAGGCGTCAGTCGCCCGACGACTTGGCCGTCAGTGGCAGCACGACGTTCAGGTCTTCGTGCGGGCGCGGAATCACCTGCACCGCGACGATCTCGCCGATCCGGCCGCCGGCCGCTGCGCCGGCATCGGTGGCCGCTTTAACTGCGGCGACGTCGCCGGTCACGAACGCGGTCACCAGGCCGCTACCGATCTTGGTCCAGCCGAGAAACTCGACGTTGGCCGCCTTCATCATTGCGTCGCTGGCCTCGACCAAGGTGATGAACCCCTTGGCCTCGATCATGCCCAGCGCTTCCATCGACTTTGCCATAACGAATACTCCGGAAACGAAACGGGAACGAACACGATCAAGACACCACCGCGGGTGTCGCTACGAACATCGATCAGTCCTGTGGGATCAACTCGACCGAGGTGGCGTGGTCGAGATCGGCCGCGTTGCCTTCGTCGGTGTCGAGATGCACTTCCAGCTTGCTCGCGGCGTCAGCCCTGACGAGCAGATCTCGCAGCACCACGGCGCACGACGACTCGATCCGCAAACTCATCCGGTCGCCGTTTTTCACGCCGTATTGCTCGGCGTCGGCCAGGCTCATATGCACGTGCCGCTCGGCGCGAATCACGCCTTGTTTCAATTCGACGACTCCCGCGGGCCCCACGAGCACGCAGCCCGGGGTGCCTTCGATCTTGCCGCTGGCGCGCGTCGGCAGATCGATGCCCAAGGAGATGCCGTCGGTGAAGGCCAGCTCGACCTGACTGGCCGGCCGCGTCGGGCCGAGGATGCGCACGCTGGGCAGCATCCGCCGGCGAGGGCCCACCACCATCACGGTCTCTTCCGCCGCGTAGAAGCCGTCCTGGTAGAGCGGCTTCATTGGCGTGAGCGTACGGCCGGGGCCAAACAAGATTTCGACGTGCTCGTCGGTCAAATGCACGTGTCGCGCCGACACGCTGACGACGAGCTTGGAACGCGGCGCAGTGCCTTGCCCGCGCAGGACGATTTCGCGGACGATGCGCTCGACCACGTTGCGGTCGAGTGACGGGAAATTCATCGTGGCGGTGCTCATCGCTCGCTGCGCTCGGTGGGGTTGGTTAGGCGTTATCCGTGGAACCGGCCACGACGACTTGCACGCCCGCGGCCAGCAGGCGGCTGCGCCAGTCCTCGGTGATCTCGTTGTCCACAACCAGGCGCGTGACGGCACTGAGCTCGCACAGGTGGGCCAGGCTTTGGCGCCCGAATTTCGTGCTGTCGGCCACGACGATGATTTCGTCCGCGGCCCGCAGCATCGCGCGTTCGGTTTCGACCAGGAGCAGGTTGCTGTTGTAGTAGCCGCGCTCGGTGATGCCCGCGACGCTCAGCACGGTCCGCCGCACGCCGACATGGCTCAGCATGTCGTTCGCATACGGCCCCAGCGTCACGCCGGTGCGCGGGTAGACGTATCCGCCGACGAGCACCAGGTCGGTGGTCGCATTGGCGGCGAACAGGTTGGCCACGGGGAGGCTGTTGGTCACCACTTGCAGCGGCCGGCCGACCAGCAGCCGGGCCACCTCGTAGGTTGTCGTGCCGCCGTCGAGCAGCACCGTGTCGCCATCGGCGATCAGCCGCACAGCCGCTTGGGCGATGCGTTGCTTCTTGTCCCACTCTGCCGGCTGGCGCTCCTCGAAATGCGGGAGCTTGGGCGAGCTGCCGGCGTAGAACACACCGCCGTGGGTTCGCTTCGCAGCCCCGGACTCCTCGAGGTAATCGAGGTCGCGGCGGATGGTCGACTCGGAAACCTGCAACACTTCGGCCAATTCCGGCAGCGAGGCAAAGCCTCGCGTGCGCACCAATTCCAAGAGCCGGCTTCTTCGTTCTTCCGCCAAGACCACGGTTGGCACCATCCTGCGCAACTTATCCTGATCAACTTCTGCCGATTATCGCCGCAGAATGGCTGTGTTCAATCAGATTTTTGAAATAAATCTGCCATTTCTGTGCGCACGAGTGGTTATGTAGCGTCACTTTCTTCCACAATCGATCGCAAGGCCTTGGCAGAATAGGCTTTGCGCAAAGACACCCGAACCGTATCGGTCAGGCTAAACAGCCAAGATGCGCACTTTACGGCCTTCGAGCCGCAGACGGCCCGCCGCGTAAAGGCGCAAGGCTTCCGGATAGGCTGCGCATTCGGCCTCGAAGACCCGGGCGGCGAGCGACGCCGGGGTGTCGTTATCGAGCACCGGGACGGCCTGCTGCAGGATGATGGGGCCGTGATCGTACTGGTCGTCGACGAAATGCACCGTGCAGCCGCTCAGCTTCGCGCCGTAGGCCAGCACAGCTTCGTGCACGTAGTGCCCATAGAAGCCCGGCCCGCAGAACGCCGGGATCAGCGCTGGATGGATGTTCATCACGCGACCGCGATAGTCGGCCGGGATCTCCACCAGCTTCAAGAACCCGCCCATCACCACGAGATCGACTTGGGCTGCGCGGCAGCGATCGAAGATCGCCGCGCTGAACTCGGCGACCCCGGAAAAACTGCGGCGCTCGACGACGTGGGCAGGCATGCCGGCGCTGGCCGCGATTTGCAATCCGCCGGCCTGCGGATTGCTCGAAACGACTGTCTCGACCGAAGCGTCGAGACGTCCTGCGGCAATCTCGGCCAGCAGGTTGCGCAGCGTGGTGCCTCCACCCGAGATCAGCACAGCCAAGCGTAAGGGCGATCGCTGCATGAGTGACCTGCTCGCCGTCGCTGGCCGCCTCGGCGGCTTCATCAGCCGCGGCCCAGATTGCGGACATAAAGCGTCAACGAATGGCCGTCGATCTCGAGCGGTTTCGCCTCGGCGCCGTCCAACGGCGTTTCGACGAACTGCTTGGCCAACGATTCCTGCATGATGTACTCACGGTGCCTGGTGCAGGCCTGGCGCAGTTCCAGGCTGGCGGTCGCGACGCCGACGGCGATCCGGTCCACATAATCGCATTCGAGTTCCTTGCGGCGAGTCTGCAACGCATGGACGATCTCGCGGGCCAGGCCTTCTTCGATCAGTTCAGGCGTCAACTCGGTGGCCAAGACGACGACTGCCGCGCCGCCGTCGGCCGCGGCCCAGCCGGCCTTGGCCTGCAACCGCACCTGCAGGTCGTCGCGATCGAGCGTGACCGAGCCGCCGGGCAGGTCGAGTCGCACGGCACCGTCGCGCTGTAACGACGCCAGCAGCGCCGCCGCATCGGTCTTCGCGAGCGTCTGCTTGAGCGCCGGCAGCTGCTTGCCCAAGCGCGGACCCAACCGCTTGAGGTCGGGCAGCACCGTGTAGTCGATGTAGTTGTCGGCCGACGCGGGAAACTCGACCTCGCGTACGTTGAGCTCCTCGCGGATCAACGGGACGTGCGACTCGAGCCAGGCGCGATGCTCCGGCTGGCTCAGCACGATTTCGACACCGGCCAGCGGCTGGCGGACCTTGAGCCGGGCGACCGTGCGGGCACTGCGGCCTTGCGAGACGATCTCGCGCACCACGCGCATCTCTTCGGACAGCGCGTCGTCAATCGCGTGCGCAATCGGCACGGGGTAATCGCACAAGTGCACGCTTTCGAGCACGCGCTCGCCGAACGGCCGGACCGCCAAACGCTGCCACAGCTCTTCGGCGACGAACGGCGTGAACGGAGCCAGCAGTCGAGCCAGCGTCAACAGGCATTCGTACAAGGTCCAATGCGCGTCGCTCTGATCGGCGTCGGCCGCGTCGGACCAGAAGCGCTGGCGGCTGCGGCGGACGTACCAGTTGCTGAGCGCATCGAGAAAACTCTTGATCTCGTTGGCCGCGGCAAAATTGTCGTACGCGTCCATCCGCTCGACGACCACCTGCACCGTGCGGTGCAGCTCGCTCATGATCCAGCGATCGAGCTCGCCGCGCTTGGCGATCGGGCAATAGTCGGGCGCGGTTTCGAGCACGCTCGGATCGAGCTGGCCGGCCGCGCGGGCCACGATCGACTTCGCCGGATCGAAGCCGTTGATCCGGGCATAGATGGCGAAGAACGTGTAGGTATTCCACAGCCGCAGCAACGTCTCCGGCACGCTGTCGCGAATCGACTGCTCGTTGTAGCGGATCGATGTCCAAGGGGCCTGGTTCGAGAAGAAATACCAGCGCAGCGCATCGGCCCCGTAGCGGTCGAAGATCTCGTCGGGCTCGCGGTAGTTCCGCTTGCTCTTCGACATCTTCTGGCCGTCTTCGCCCAGCATCAGCCCCAGCACGATGCAGTTGCGAAACGGGTGCGGATACTCGGCCGCCTCGTTGCCAGGCAGCACATCGCGGGCGACGCCTTCGCGGCCGAAGAGCATCGTGCTGATCGCCAGTTGGCTGTAGAACCAACCGCGCGTCTGGTCGATCGCCTCGCTGATGAAGTCCGCCGGAAACTGGCCGGCAAATTGCTCGCGTCCGGCGTGCGGAAAGCCCCATTGCGCGAACGGCATCGCGCCGCTGTCGAACCAGCAATCGATCACCTCGGACACGCGCCGCATGCGGGCGCCCTTGGCCCGGGGCGAATCGTAAGTGATCGCGTCGAGATACGGCTTGTGCACCTTGAGATGCTCGGAAAGGTCGGGACGCTCGCGCTTGGCGGCGGCCCACATCTGCGTCCCGTCGACGCCCGGCTTGGCCAGCAACTCGGCATAGCTGGCCACGGCCTCCATGTAGCCGGACTCTTCGCAGACCCAGATGGGCAGCGGCGTGCCCCAGTAGCGCTCGCGCGAGAGC
Organism: Pirellulales bacterium; assembly: GCA_019694435.1. NCBI lineage: Bacteria > Pseudomonadati > Planctomycetota > Planctomycetia > Pirellulales > Pirellulales bacterium. Next base: position 18,649 of record JAIBBZ010000013.1, on the reverse strand, counting down.
GCCCAATCGACATTCGTCTCGAGAAAATTGCCAAAACGGCCGTCGCGAATGTGCTCCGGGAGCCAGTTGATGCGGGCGTTGTTGGCCAACATCTCGTCGCGAAACCGCGTCGTGCGTATGAACCAGCTTTGCCGCGGATATTGGATCAACGGATCCTCTTCGGCCCGCCAGCAGAACGGGTAGTCGTGCAGATACTGCTCTTGATGCACGAGCAGGCCGCGGCGCTTCAACTCGCGGGAAATATCCTTGTCGGCCTCCTTCACCCAGCGACCCTGATAGTCGGGCGCTTCGGCCGTGAATCGGCCGTCGGGACCGACGGCGCAGATCAGCTGGGGGCCCTGGCCGGCCGCAAACCGCGCCGCCTCGGCCTGCAGGACGTCGAAGTCGACCTCGCCGAAGGCCGGCGCCTGATGGACGACACCTGTACCGCTGTCGAGCGTGACGAACTCGGCCGCCACGACGCGCCAGGCGACGTGTTCGCTGCCGCCGTCAAGCAGTTTTCCACGGCGCTCGCCCAGGCCGCGCCAGTAGTAGTCAAACGGCGGCCGATAGCGCCGGCCCACCAGCGCGGCGCCGGGCATGGTCTTGAGCACCGTCCAGTTGAGTCCGAACTTCGCGGCCAACGCATCGGCCAGCGCCGCCGCGACGATCAATCTCTCCCCCCCGCCTTCGACCTCGCACACCGCGTACTCCACCGTCGAGTGCACGGCGGCGAACTGGTTGCTGGGCAGCGTCCACGGCGTCGTGGTCCAGACCACGAGCGAAGTCGGCACGCCGCCTTCGGATTCGAGCAGCGGAAAGCGGACGAACACACTGGGGTCGGCAACCTCGCGGTAGCCCTGCCCCACTTCGCCCGAGCTGAGCGCGGTGCCGCCTTGGGCCCACCACCAGACGATCTTGTGACCGCGGTAGAGTTGCCCGGCGTCGAACAACCGCTTGAGCGCCCACCAGACGCTTTCGACGTAGCTCTGGTGATAGGTAACGTAGGCCTCGTCGAGATGGATCCAGAAGCCGAGCCGTTCGGTGAGCCTTTCCCACTGCTGCGTGTAGCGAAAGACGCTTTCCAGGCAGCGATGGATAAACGGCTCGACGCCGAAGGCCTCGATCTCTTCCTTCGAGTGGATCCCCAGCTCTTTGCAGACCTCGACTTCGACGGGCAGGCCGTGCGTGTCCCAGCCGGCCTTGCGTTCGCAGCGCATGCCGCGCATCGTGCGATAGCGCGGAAAAATGTCCTTGATCGCGCGGGTAAGGCAGTGCCCCGGGTGCGGCAGGCCGTTGGCCGTCGGCGGACCCTCGTAGAAGACGAACCGTGGGGCATCCGCCCGGCGGGCGAGCGATTTTTCGTAGATGCCGCGCTCGCGCCAGAATTCCCGAACGAGCGCCTCGAGCTCGGGAAATCTTACGTTGGTAACCGGCGGGTCGAACATCAACCATCCTCGGGCGAACTGTCCGCGACGCGGGAGTCGCGTGCCGCGGGCAGGCGCGTGAGCGTTCCTCGGACCAGCTTGCGGAGTTTCGGCTCGGCCGTGGCCGCCGTGGCCAGGATCTCATGGATATCGACCGGCCGCAGGGCGTCGGGCAGGCACATGTCGGTCACGATCGACAGCCCCAAGACGCGCAGGCCAGCGTGCACGGCCACGATGACTTCCGGCACGGTCGACATGCCCACCACGTCAGCACCGATGAAACGCAAGAAACGATATTCGGCCCGGGTCTCCAGGTTGGGCCCGGTCACCGCCACGTAGACACCGCGGTGCGCGGCAAAGTTCTCCTGACGGGCAATTTCCAGCGCCTGGCCGATCAGCGCCGGGTCGTAGGGGTGGATCATATCGGGGAACCGCGGACCGAGCCGATCGTCGTTGATCCCGATCAGCGGGTTCCCACCCATCAGGTTGATATGGTCCTCGATGACCATGATGTCGCCGAGCGCGTATTGCGGGTTCATGCCGCCGCCAGCGTTGGAAACGATCAACAACTCGGCGCCGAGGGCCTTCATGACCCGCACCGGGAACGTGAGCTGCTGGTGCGTGTAGCCCTCGTAAGCGTGAAAACGGCCCTCCATCGCCACGACCGCATGGCCGCAGAGCTGACCGCAGATCAGCCGCCCCGCATGGCCGATCGAGGTCGAGCGGGGGAAATGCGGCAACGCGGCGAAGTCGAAGGTCGCCTCTGGCTCGATATCGGCCGCCAGGCCGCCGAGTCCGGTGCCCAGAATGATGCCGACGCGGACCTGCGGGCTCCATTGCCGGCGAATCGCCGCGGTGGTTTCGGCAATCTTGCCGGCTAGCTCGAGCATGAAACGCTGTTCCTGGCGCCTGGGTCGGCGATCAACGGTCAGCCGCGAAATCGTATCGCAGGCTACATGTCGTCGTCTTCGAATTCCTCGTCGATCTCGCCATCGTCGCCGCCACCAGTGTCGGCCGCGGGCTCGGGCTCGTCGTCGAAGGTCTCCATGAATTCCTGATCGAGCTCTTCTTCGAAATCGTCGTCGAAGTCGTCGTCGAAGTCGTCGTCGTCGAAGTCCTCTTCCTCTTCGTCTTCTTCGTCGACGGAATCTCCCTCGACGTCATCGTCCAGATCGTCGTCGTCATCGCTGGCGGCCACGGGCACCGCCGGCGCCAGGGGGCGCAACATCGGACGCGCACCGACGGGCGGCACGGCACTCAGACCTCGCAACGGAAACAGAGCGGTCAGCAGCACGGCAAAATCCTAGTCGGGGATGCGTCGGGTGGGCTCGGTTACCCCGCAATCGGAGGTCCGGCCCAGTGCGATTCTTCGCATCACCGCCGGTGTGTCAAGCGGGCTCGGCCGCTCCGAGCGACGCCAGCCGCGCCCCGGGCTCGCCAGCTACTGCGGTACAGCGGGAGGATTCGCCCCGGCGAGCGAGAAATGGGGGCCCGTCGTCAGGCCTTCGATCCCGCGCAACTGCTCGATCACGAAGTCCGCCTCGCGGTGCCTCCCGGTGGAAGCCAGCACCTGGGCCAGCAGCTCGTGGCCGGTTGCATTGGCTGGCTGCCGCAGCAGCAATTCGCGCAGGATCGGTTCGGCCGCCATCCAGCGCCGTAGACGCACCAGGGCGTGGGCCTCGAATTGGCGGACCAGCGGGGCGTCGTAACCGGCTGCCTGGGCCCGTGCAAAGGCCTCGAGCGCGGCCTCGTACCGTCCAACACGGAACTCGCGAACCCCCGCGGCGAATTCGGCATACCGCGGCTCGGCCTCGGGGCCGCGCACCAGGTGCGCGGTCAGCTCGAGCCCCTCTTGAATTCGTTGGCTGGCCAGCAGCAATTCACCCAAGGCTTGCTTGATCTGGGCCGCCTGGGGATCCTTCCGCAGTTGCTCGCGATACATTTCTTCGGCCGCGGCCGGATTGCCCGCCTCGGTCAGCGCCCGAGCCACGGCGAGTCGACCGGCGGCACCCTGCGCTTGCGGCAATTCTTCAGACAACGTCGCGTCGACAGAGACCTGCGTGGGTTGCACGGAGGACGTCGCCGGAGGTAACGCGACCGTCGAGGTGGACCACTGCTCGTCGCTCGGTGCGGCCGCGATCGCGCTCTCGGCGTGGGTGGCTCCCGTGTCGCTGGCCGGCGCCGTCAAGTCGGCCAGGTAGCGATTGGCTTCGGCGTTTTGCGGTTCAGCCGCGAGCCACTCGCGAACCACGGGCAGCGCCTCGTCGCGACAGCCGTTCGAGATCAGCGCCACGCTCAGCCACCGCAGGCAGATCGAGTCGCGACATCCGGCCGAATATGCGGTTTGCAGATATGCAATCGCAGGAATCCAGTTCGCGGTGGCCAACTGGCACGCGCCGCGCACCGCCGAACGCAAATTCTCGCGGCTGCCCGTGATTCCCGGCAAGCGATCCAGCTCGCCCAGCGCTTCGGTGGTGCGGCCATACTTGATGTGCAGGTCGATCAGTTGCCGCCGGGCCGCCGCGACGTGCGGCGCAGTACCCAGCACTTCTTCGAGCGTCTGGCGCGCCGCGTCGTCGTGCCCTTGCAGTTGCTGCACCAGCGCCAGGCAAGTCGCCGCGGCGACGTTGATGTCGCGCACGTGCCACGTTTCGGGATCGGTCTGACCATTGCGCCAGGCCAGCGCATAGGCGCGTTCTGCCAGATCCAGCCGGCCTTGAATCTGCAAGTAGCCGGCCATGGCGCATAGCAGTTGTGCGTCGAGCGGGAACTGTTCGAGCGCCTGGAGACACAAGTCGATCTGCTCCTGACTGGCCTCACTTTGAGCATCGTAGGTGGTCAGCAGGCCGTAGTACGCCTCGAGCAACTCGGTTGAATCGGCAGGCGAGCGATCGAGCGCTTCGCGGTAGTACTGCGTTGCCAGGGCGGCCATACCCAGCGTGGAGTGCGCATCGGCCAGGGTCAGCAGCAGTCGCGGTTGAGGTCCGCACGCGGCCTGGTCCATTTCGGCCAAGGTCAGATTGCGACGGGCCCGCTGGCGGCGGATCTCTTCCAGCGCATCGCGGCGATCGCGCGTCAGGCGCACCGGGGCGAGCTGGATTTGCAGCCCCTCGGCGCCGGCCGCCTCGCGCAGGCTTTCGCGAACGCGACCCTGAAACCGCAGGCCGGCGATACGCGGCACCAGCCTCAAGCAGCCGCGCTGTTCGGCATAGCCCTGCGCGCCGGCAGGCGGAACCTCGATCAGCACCAGGTAGGCCCGTGTGGCCTCGGCCCGCTCGTCGACGAACTGGCGCAGCAACGTCTGCGACTCGGTATCGAGACGTTCGCCGGCGTCAACCCAGAGCACCCAATCGCCGGTCAGTTCGGACCAAAGCCGGTTGCGAGCTGCGGAAAAGTCGTCGGTCCAGACGTGATCGATGACCCGCGCGCGGAATTCGCGGGCAATCTGCCGGGTCGCGTCGCGCGAGCCCGTATCGAGCAGCACGATCTCATCGGCGATCGACTGCAGACTGGCCAGCGTGACGGGCAAGACCGCAGCCTCATCGCGGGCCACGATCGCGACCGAAAGTCGACGTGCAGACTTCGGACCAGGCGCGCTGGACATGGACCCTCCTTGGCCGACACCGTGATGCGAGCAGACTGCGACCCCCAAGGCGGCGAAGTCTATCGACAGACCGGAAGGGCGACCAAGGCCGCTTTTGTCGCGTGCTATCACCGCCCGCGTGCCGCGCGGCGGCGCCGCGAAGGGGCTTCAGGTGTGATAATCGGCGTTCAACCGCACGTATTCGGCAGTCAAATCGGTGGTCCAGAAGCGAATCCGCGCCGTACCTTCGCTGAACCTCAGGTCGATGTGGGTATCGCGGTTTTCGCGGATCGAGGTGCTGACGGCCTGCCGATCGAATTCGACCGGAGCCCCTTGCTCGAACAGCAGTAATCCGTTCACGCGCAAGGACACGCCGCGGGGATCGAACGGAACGCCGGCGTAGCCCGCGGCCGAAACGATCCGGCCCCAATTCGGATCGGCCCCGGCAATGGCCGTCTTCACCAGAGGGCTTTCGGCGACGACCTTGGCAAAGGTGTAGGCCGCTTCGCGGTCGCGGCAGCCTTGCACGTCGATCGTGACCAGGTGCGTGGCCCCCTCGCCGTCGGCCGGAATCGACCGGGCCAACTCGCTGCACACCTCGTGCAAGGCCCGATGAAACGCTGCCCGATCATCACCCGCCAACGGCTGCGTCTGGGCCGCGCCGCTGGCAACCAACAGCACGGTGTCGTTGGTGCTCATGTGGCCATCGACGCTGATGCAATTGAACGTATCTTCGACCACGGCGCCCAACAGCGTCTGAGCATCGGCCGGGGTCAATCGCGCATCGGTCATCACGACCCCCAGCATCGTGGCCATCCGGGGACCGATCATCGCGGCGCCCTTGGCCATGCCGGTGATCGAAACTTCGCTGCCGGCAATCCGGAGGGTGCGGCCGGCCAGCTTGTGCCGGGTGTCGGTTGTCAGCATGCCTCGCGCTGCCGCGACCAGGTCGTCATCGTTGTCGCCGAGCTGGGCGGCCGCGGCGTGGATCCCCCCGGCGATCTTCTCCATCGGCAGAAACTCGCCGATGATGCCCGTGGACAGCACGAGCGCGGCCTCGGCCGGGGCGCCGACGGCCGCTGCGGCCAGACGTGCCATTTCGGCCGCGTCGCGATCGCCACGATCACCCGTGGCGGCGTTGGCATTGCCCGAGTTGATCACGATCACCCGGGTCACGTCATTCGGGGTCCGCTGCCGATCGAACCGCACGGGTGCGGCGCAGATGCGGTTCTGGGTATAAACGCCAGCCGAAACGGCGGGCCGATCCGTGACGACCAGCGCCAAGTCCTGCTTGGCCGCCGAGCGCTTCAGCCCGCAATGAACGCCCGACAATTTGAAGCCCCGAGGAATGCGCGTCGACATCGTTGCCTCTCCGACCGTGTGCCTTGGCGGCGTAGTTCCCGTTAGAGCAGCGCCGTGGTTTCAGGATATCCGTACATCAAGTTGAAATTCTGCAGTGCCGCGCCGGAAGCCCCTTTGATCATGTTGTCCTCGCAACTAATCGTCACGATGCGGTCGCGCACCACGCGCCCGGTGATGTGCACGTAGTTCGTGCCCACCGTGTCCTTCGTGCCCGGCAGGTGGTTCACGACCTTGACGAACGGCTCATTGGCGTAGAAATCGCCCAGGACCGCCAGCAGCTCGTTCTCGCCCAGGGGTTTCAGCGGCCGACTGTAGGTCGTCGTTAAAATGCCGCGATCCATGGGGATCAAATGCGGCGTGAAAATCACGCTGGGGGCCGTCCCCGTGAACCGTCCCAACACTTGCTCGATCTCGGGCGTGTGCCGATGCCGGCCAACGTTGTACGCCGAAACGCTCTCGTTGCATTCGGGAAAGTGCGTGGTCAGTTTCGGCGTTCGCCCGGCACCGGAGACACCACTTTTCGAGTCGACTATGATGTCGCGCGGATCGATCAAACGATGCTTCAGCAAGGGCGCCAACGGCAGAATCGCGCTGGTCGGATAGCAGCCGGGGTTGGCGACGAGCGGCGCCTCGCGGATCGCTTCGCGAAACAGCTCCGGCAGCCCGTAGACGACCTGGCCCAGCCGCTGGGGGTCGCGATGCGGTTCGCCGTACCATTGCGCGTAACTTTCCGGACTGTCGAGCCGGTAATCGGCACTCAGATCAATCACCCGCGCGCCGGCTTGAAGCAGATGCGGCACGATCTCGGCCGTGGTGCCATGCGGCAGGCAGGCAAACACGCAATCGGCGCGGGCAGCCACCGCCACGGGCCCCAGGTCCTCGCAATTCAGGTCGACGCGGCCCGTGAGCGATGGATGCACCATCGCCAGGGGCGGGTTGCCATCTTGCCGGCTGGTGACCGTGGTGAGCCGGGCCTGGGGATGGCGCAGGAGGAGCTTGATCAGCTCGAGGGCGGTGTAGCCCGTTGCTCCCAGGATTGCGACCCGCGTCATCGACTCGACTCCCGCTGCGGTAGGACCAGAAACCAGGCCGGCCGTTGCCCCCCAGCCGAAAGCCAGGGAGTATACCGCGCACGTCCGGCAGGCAAATGACGCCGGCGCGCGGCGAAGTGTTCGCGCGGCGGCGGCGCGAACGTCACAGGCGATCGATCACCAGCTTGTGCGCGGCGACAAACGCTTCGGCGTCGGCCCGGGTAAAGACGCTTTGCGTCGCACTGACGGCGCGCACGCAGCTGGCCCCCAAGGCGCTACCCCATTGCAGGCAAAGCTGCGGATCGCCGCCACGGAGCAGACCGACGATATAGCCGGCATCGAAAGCGTCGCCGGCGCCCGTACCACCGACAAATTCGGTGGGATACACCCCCGCGCGCAACCGCACCTGGTCGTTGACCAGATAGGTGCCTCGACCGCCACAGGTGATGACCGCGGTGCGCGCCCCGGCGGCCACAAACCGTTCGGCCTGTGCTAGCGGGTCGCTCAGCTTGGTCAGGGCCACTGCCTCATCCTCGTTCGGCAGAAACACGTCGGTCTGCGGCAGCACCGGCTCCAGCAGCGGCCAGGCGTCATGATGGTCGGGGAGTACGACGTCGAGCACAGTTCGCACTCCCGCGGCGCGGGCCGCGCGAAACACGTCGGCCAATTCATACGGGTCGAGCGCCGACATCAGCAGGTAACCGCCGACGTAGAGCACCTTCGTCCGCTGGACGCGATGCATGGGAATGTCGGACGCGCGCAGGACGGCATTGGCGCCCAACGTGTGAATGAACCGCCGATCCTCGCCGGCGACGTTGATGATCAAGGTCGCCGAAGTATGGCGTTCGGCCACGCGGTGCACGCTTTCGATGTCGACCCCGCAGGCGTAGAGCTTGTCGAGCATGAAGGTGCCCATGATGTCCTGGCCGACGCAGCCGACGATGCCGACTTCGACCCCTACGCGGGCCAGGTCGATGGCCGTGTTCGCCGCGCAGCCGCCGATATCCAGGGGCAAGGCGTCGGCCAGCACGAGTTGCCCCGGCGCGGGCAGCTCCGGAATCGGCGTGCAGAGATGATCGGCCACGAGGATGCCGACGCTCAGGCAGTCATGTGCCACGGTGATTGCTCCCACTCGCCGCGGTTCGCGGCGCTATGCCCTTCGCTGGCACCACGGTGATATCAGTCGACGTAGTGCGTCGAATTGGCATTGACTCGCTGTCGACCCGGAGCGTAACGTCCGCCGCCTGGCCCGCTGCGCTGGGCGTCGTTCCCTGTGCAACAGGCCCCGCCGCGACCATTTTGCCGGCAGTTCCGGACCGCGCAGGCCCCCGGTTCTACTGGCCGAACGGCGGAATTTCCACCCCCGCCGCGCAGCCGCACCCGGCGCGGCGATGGAGAGCAGGTCATGGCGCATTGCCCACGCGCATGGCTCGGATGCTGCTGCCAGGCAGCCATCGCCGCGGCACTCACGCCCCTGGGGCTGGCTCAAGACGTTCCAGCTCCCGCCGAGGGTCTACGTGTGGCCCGGCTCGTCGAACGGCTCGGCGACCCTTCGTTCCAGAACCGTGCCACCGCGCGCGACGAACTGCTCGCCGCGGGCGCCGCGGCGCGTGTCGCGATCGAGCAGGCCGCGCAATCGCCCGACCTCGAAGTCCGCCTGCGCGCGAAGGAGATTTTGCGCGATCTTAAGGTTCACGAGCTCTGGTCGGCCATGCCGCTGGAAGCATCGGCGGCCGCCGAGCCCGCCTCGCAGGTGCTCAAGCGGCTGAGCGCGAGCAGCGGCAACGAACTGCTGTTGGGCGACCAATACAGCTCGTTCCACGACAAGCCCGTGGACCTCGCCGCAGGCGCGACGACTTTTTGGGTGGCGCTCGACCAGATCTGTGCGCAAACGGGCAACCACGTGCGCCCACATTACGACACCTCGCGGCCGGGCCTGGTCGTCGTCGCCGGGATGCCCGGCAAGAACCCCGTCGCCTATGCCGGCCCAGTACGGGCCCAGATTTCCAGTGCCCGCCGAGTATTCATGGAAGATCTCGACTACGAGACGCTGCGTACCGAGACGACGCACACCTTTCAGATCAACGTGCAGATCATGTGGGAAGATCGGCTGCAGCTGGTTGCCTATCGGTCGCCTCCCGAAGTTGCCGAAATCCGTGTCGGCGATCGGGCGTTTCCGTCGGCCCCGCAACCCACCAGCGGTGGCTGGAACGTGGCCGGCAGCGCGAATCGAAAGCTGTCGCTCGATCTGCGCCTGCACCCGCCGGCCACGGTGACCGGTCGTCTCGATGAGCTTTGCCTGCTTTGGGACGTGATCGCCGTGGGTGATCACGAGACGATCGAAATCTCGCAGCTTGACCGGCCCTCGACGCATCGGCGCGACGGACTGGTGCTCGACGTCGCGGCGCTCGAATCCAAGCCCGGCGGCCGCTGGGATGCCACCCTCACGGTGCTGCGCGACCTCGTGGTGCCCGAACCGGCCGACGTCTTGCTGCAGGAAAATGAGGTCGAGTTGCTCGATGCAACAGGCCGGGCTTTTCGCATTCACGGGCAGACCAATGCGCTGGTCGATGGCGCCGCGCGTCTCAAGATCACCTTCGGCACTCCGGCCGAGGACAGCCAACCCGTAAGGTTGCGATTGACCTACCCGCGAATTCGTTCGCAGCGGAGCCTGGAAATCTGCTTTCGCGACGTGCCGCTCCCCGCGGGGCGGCCGGAATAGACGCCCTGCCCCCTCGTTGTCAGGGCGCTGAGCGACGGACGGGCTGAGCGATGAGCCGCGCTTGAATGACGTCGAAAATCTGCCGGGCGACGTCCTCTTTCGGGCCGCTGAAGGCCGACAGCACCGCACCGGCCGGGTCGATAATTTCGACCGAGTTCTCGGCCGAGTTCATTGCGTCGGGTCCGTTGAGCACGACCAGATCGCAGCTCTTCTTTTGCAGCTTGGCGAGCGCCCGCAATCGATGATCCTCGGTCTCCAGGGCAAAGCCGACGAGCCATTGGCGGGTTTTTGTGGCACCCAGCGTCGCCACGACGTCGGACGTCTCGATCAAGTTCAGGACCAGCGGATCGCCTGTCTTGGCAATCTTACCGGGCGACACCCGGATTGGACGGTAGTCGCACGGAGCCGCGACGCCGATCAGCCCGTCGCATTCGGCAAAAATGGGCCGGCACGCTTCGAGCATGTCTTCGGTCGAAATGACGGGGACCACCTGGGCCTCGGCCGGGTAGTGCACTTCGACCGGACCGCTGACGATCGTCACGCGATGACCTTGGGCCAGCGCGGCCTCGGCCAGCGCCTTGCCCATGCGCCCGCTCGAGGCGTTCGTCAGATAGCGAACCGGGTCGATGTACTGCCGCGTCGGACCGGAGGTGATGAGGATGTGCGCCACGGCACGGTTCTCCGTCGAGCTAGTTCGACTTGCGGCCCAACTCGGCATGAATCGCGGCGACGATGCGCTCGGGCGCGGCCATCCGGCCGACACCCTTGCGCCGGCAGCTCAGCCACCCCTCCTCGGGATCGATAATCTGGAAACCGTCCTCGCGCAACTGGGCCACGTTCCTCTGGACGGCCGGCTTGTCCCACATGGTCGAATTCATCGCCGGGGCCAGCAGGATGGGACCGCCAAAGGCCAGCACGAGCGTACTAAGCAGATCGTCGGCCCGGCCCGTCGCAGCCTTGGCGAGAAGATCGGCCGTCGCCGGAGCGACGCACAATAGCTCGCCACGCTCGGCTAGCGCAATGTGCGTGCCGAGCGGGAACTGAACGGCGTCGAAATCTTCGCGAGCCACCGGCCGGCCGGTCAGCGCGGCAAAGGTGGCAGCGCCGACAAACCGCTCGGCGGCGGCCGTCATGACAACCGTCACCTGGTCGCCGTGCTGAACGAGTTGACTGACCAGCGCCGCAGCCTTATACGCGGCAATGCCCCCGGTTACCCCGACGATCAGCTCGCGCCCGGCGGGAGACTTCGTAGCAGACATGGCACCGCCGCAGCTCGAAGGGCGTGATCGTCAGCGATTCGGAGGGACGGCTTCTCGAGCGATGGGGCCTTGGGTCTACAGGGCCGAGAGATCCAGCTCGGGCGGACCGCCGCCTTGCTCGGTCGCCTCGCCCGTGATCCGCACCTCGGCCGACTCGTCGAGATAGATCTTGTCTTCCATGATCTCACGGACGACCACTTGCAGCTTGTCCGGCGAGTCCATGTTGACCAGCGGACGGGCGCCGGCGTTGAGCTGGACCATCCGCTTTTGCATCAACGTGGCCAGCTTGAATCGGCCGCCCACTTTGTTGACGATTTCCTCTTCGAGCAGTTCGGGAATCATGTGCTCTCAGCTCCGAGTTGGTTCAAGATCTGACACAGATCGGCAACGGCCCGATCCAAGTCTTCGTTGATCACCTGATAGTCGTAGGTGTCGGCAGCAGCCAGCTCTCGGCGGCCGACCTCCAGGCGTCGAGCCAGGGCCGCTTCGCTTTCGGTGGCCCGGTCGCGCAGCCGTTTCTCCAGTTCGGCAAACGACTTCGGCCGCACGAAGATCGTTACGGCGGCCGGAAACTGACGGCGGATCGCCTCGGTCCCTTGGACGTCAATCTCTAAGACTACCCATTTCCCCGCTGCAAGACCAGTGGTCACCTCGCTGCGCAACGTGCCATACCAATGCCCACGGCCGTAAACCTCGAAACATTCGAGGAATTCTCCCGCGTCGCGGCGGCGGGCAAATTCCTCGGACGTGAGAAAGTAGTAATCGCGTCCATCGACCTCGCCGGGTCGGGGGGGCCGCGTCGTGGCCGAAATCGAGCTGACCAGCGGACGCGTGGTCGAGGCCAGGACACGCTTCAGCAGTGTCGACTTGCCGGCACCCGAGGGACCGGAAACCACGATCAAGCGACCTGCTGCACCGTTCGCCATGCGCCTTCCGCCGCACTCACTCGACGTTCTGGACCATCTCACGGATCTTTTCGATCGCCGCCTTGATCTCGATCACGCCACGGGCGATCTCGACATCGTTGCTCTTCGAGCCGATCGTGTTTGTCTCGCGCATCATCTCTTGCACGAGGAATTCCAGCTTCCGGCCCGAGCCTTCGTCCAGTTCGAGCGTCGTTTCGAACTGATCGAGGTGGCTTTTCAGCCGGACGATTTCCTCCGAGACGTCGCTGCGCTCGGAATAGATGCCGACTTCCTTGATCAGATCGCTGGGATTGAGCGTGACGTTGAACTCGGCGAGCAGCTTGTTGACGCGATCGAGCATCCGCTCGCGATACTGATCGACCACCTGCGGGGCTCGGCCCTCGATGGCTTGCAATTCGCGCAAGACCGCCGCGGCGTTGGCCCGCAGGTCGGCGGCCATGGCCTTGCCTTCTTCGCGGCGCATCCGGGCCAGCTTGTCCATCGCTTCTTCGAGCGCGGCGCGAATCACAGGCCAATCGTCGGTCGCATCCTTGAACCCGGCCGGCGCGTCGACGATCACGCCCGGCAGTAAGAGCAATCGATCGAGCCCGATCGTTTCCGGCAAGTGCCACCGCGTGCCCAGCGATTCGAGTTGGCGGCGATAACCCTCGAGCACGGCTTCGTTGATGCGGTAGTCTTCGACCGAGCGCTGGTGTTCGATCCAGAGACTGACCTGGATCGTTCCTCGCCGCACGCGCTGCCGGATCACGCTTTCGATCTCCGGCTCGAGCACGGCGTAGCCTTCGGCCGACTTGACCGTGATCTTGAAGTACCGGCTGTTGATGGCGCGGACTTCGCAGGTGACGTTCACCTGATTCTCTTGCCGGCGTGCCTCGCCGAAGCCGGTCATGCTAAACAGCACGGGCGTGACCCTCGGGAGGAAAACAGGAGCCCCTCGATGCCGCCACGAGCAGGCGCCGCGGCGGCCGTGCGGCTACGGGGTGGTGGGCGGGGGCGTCGATGCGGGTGCCGAGCTGTCCGGAGCGCCGGCGTCGCCCGGGGGCCCGGCGTCACCCGGGGGTGTGGTCTGCACCGGAGGCTCCACCGGCGGAGTTGCCGGGGCCTCGCCTGTTGGAGCGGCACCGCCCGCGGCCGGGGCGCCACCTGCTGCTGGAGCACCGCTTGCCGGAGCGCCGCCTGCTGGGGGGCCTCCTGCGGCGCCCGCGCCGACGGGCGCATTGCCCAAGTCGACCTTGAGCGGCGAGTCGTCCTGGTTCAACACCTTGATCGAAGCGATGCACAGCGCGATCCACACGCCTACGACAATGATGGTAATCCACATCAGGCGATCACCCGTCTTGGCGCCAAAGGCGCTTTGCCCCCCCATGCCGCCGAAGGCGCCGGCCAACCCCCCGCCGCGACCCCGCTGGACCAGCACCAGCAGGATCATGAATACGGAGACTAACAGCAGCAGAATCATGCACAGGGCTTGGAGCATGGCAAACTAACTCACAATCGCGGAGCGATCGTTAGCCACGATCGGCTCGCAGGTTGAAGCGATGGGATTCCGTCGCGCTATACGGCCTGAGGCGCGCCAGCGGCGATGGCCAAGAACTCTTCCGCTTGCAGACTGGCCCCGCCGACCAAGGCCCCGTCGACGTCGGCCTGACCCAGCAAGGCAGCCGCGTTCGCGGCCTTCACGCTGCCGCCGTAGAGGATGCGAACCCCCCCGGCGACGGCCGCATTGTAGCGGGCTGCCAACAACTTGCGAAGGTCGGCATGAACTTCCTGCGCCTGCTCGGGCGTCGCGTTGCGCCCCGTGCCGATGGCCCAGACGGGCTCGTATGCGATCACGATCTTGCCCATTTGCTCGCCATCGACGCCGGCAAGCGACCCCTCGCACTGGGTACGGATCACGTCCGCCGTCCGCCCGGCCTCGCGCTCGTTGAGCAGCTCGCCGACGCACAAGATCGGCGTCAGCCCCGCGGCGAGCGCCGCCTGCAGCTTGCGATTGATGGCGGCGTCGGTCTCCCCCATCAGGTGCCGCCGCTCGCTGTGGCCCAGGATCACATACCGACACCCGACGTCGAGCAGCATCGCGGCGCTCGTCTCGCCTGTGAAGGCGCCGGAGGGCTCGTGGTACATGTTCTGAGCACCCAGCGCCACCGGCGAACCGGCCACGACCTCGCCGACCGCGCATAAATACACGTGCGGTGGGCAGACCGCCAATTCGACGTCGGCCCGGCGCCCGGCTCCCGTCGCGACTGCCCGGGCCAGGCTCACGGCCTTGGCCCGATCGAGATTCATCTTCCAGTTACCGGCTACGAACGGGCGGCGCATGCGGCCTCCTCTGCCAAGGGACTGATCCGTTTGCCCAGCACTTCGGCGACGGCGCGAATTTGCCGGGCAACTTCCGCGTATTGTTCCGGCAACAGGGCCTGCGGCCCGTCGCTCATGGCTTCTTCCGGACAGTTGTGGACTTCGATGTGCACGCCGTCGGCGCCAGCGGCCACGCCGGCCAGAGCACAAGGCGGAATCAACGCCGGGCGTCCCGTGGCATGGCTCGGATCGACGATGATCGGCAGGTGCGAACGCTGCTTGCACGCCGGTACCGCGGCGACGTCGAACAGGTTCCGGGTGATGTTGTCGAAGCTCTTGATGCCGCGCTCGCACAACACCACGCCCGGGTTGCCCTGCGAGAGGACATATTCGGCGCTCATCAACAGGTCTTCGATCGTGGCGCTCATGCCGCGCTTCAGCAGCACCGGCTTGCGCGTGTGGCCCACTTCGGTCAGCAGCGTGAAATTCTGCATGTTCCGCGCACCGATCTGAATCATGTCGGTGTACTGGTCGACGAGTTCCACGCGACGGGGGTCCATCACCTCGGTGACCACGGGCATGCCGTACTTGTCGCCGACGTCGCGGAGAATCTTCAAGCCATCTTCGGCCAGGCCCTGAAACGCATAGGGGCTCGTGCGCGGCTTGAAGGCCCCGCCGCGGAGAATGTTCGCGCCGGCCTCGCGCACCGAGCGGGCAATCGCGTCGAGACGTTCAAAGCTTTCGATCGCGCAGGGACCCGCGATCATGGCCAGATAGCCTCCGCCGACTTTCACGCCCGCCACGTTGACAATGCTGGGCTGCGGATGAGCTTCCAGGCTCGCGAGCTTGTAGGGCGGCAGGATGGGAATGACTTCGGCCACGCCCGCGATCGATTGCAACTGGCCCGATTGAATCAGCGACTCGTCGCCGATCAAGCCTACGATCGTGCGAAACGTACCCCGGCTCAGGTGAGCCTTCAGGCCGAGCGCTTCGATCCGCTCGATGACGTGCTGAATTTGCTGTTCGCTGACGCCCGGCTGCAGAACAATTATCACGGCGCACCTCGACCGCCCAGGGACCAAATGGGCTCGGCCGCACTCTCCTCGCTGGCAAGTGCGGCCGAAGCCAGACTACACAGTGTAACACGAGTCGGCGCTGCGCGGCAGCGGTGGGCGCCCTCGGGGGACGAAAACCAGCCCTCACTGAGTCAGTCGCGATGGAATCGCGGCGGCAACGACTCGACCAGCCGCTTGGGGGCGATGAGCAGGTAGGCCTCGCGCGCGAGCTCGGCGACGGTCTCCCAATCGACCACGCCGTCGAGCCAGATCCCCACCCAACCGCTCGGCCCCATGTAGGGCGGCACAAAGAACTGATTGGGCGCCGCCGCGACCATCCGCCCCTGTTCGCCCGGCGATGCCTTGAGCCAGACGCCGTCGCGCCCGCGGCCGGCATGCTTCGTGCGGCTGGCGAAGATTGCGAACATCTTGTTGCGCAAGCGAAACGTCGGGGCGCCCCAAGCTTCGACCTCGTGGGCCTCGGGGAGGGCCAGGCAAATCTTGCGCAAGCGAGTGATTGGGCGAGGAGGCATGGCCGCTACCGTGCGCCGCCTGCGGTGCGTCAGCCGACCGGCTCGGCGGCAGGAAAACATCCGAGAAACTCGAATCGCCGGGTGCGCTGCTGGAGCGAAGCCAGGGCCCGCTTCACCTTCGCATCGCGCACGAAACCGTCGAATTCGACGAAGAACATGTAGGCCCCGCGTTGATCGGGAATCGGGAACGACTCGATCCACGTCATGTTCAGCCGGTTGCGCTTGAAAATGCTCATTGCGTCGGCCAGCGCCCCCGGCCGGTGCTCGATTTCGAACAGTACGGCCACTTTGTCGCGGCCCGACCGCTCGCTCGGATGATCGCCGATGACTGCGAACCGGGTCATGTTCGTCGCGTGGTCTTCGATGTTCTCGGAGATGATCTCCAGCCCATAGTGCGAGGCCGCCTGGCGGCTGGCGATGGCCGCCGCGTACGGTTTCTCCTGGGCCAATTGCGCGGCGGTTGTCGTGCTGGTCACCTCGACGGTCCGGGCTTGTGGCAAATGGCGGGCGAGCCAGTTGCGGCACTGAGACAAGGCCTGTGGCTTGCTGTAGACCTCTTGAATCTCTGTGCGTGCGCAGCGGCCCAACAGGTGGTGATGCACGCGCAACTGCACCTCGCCGCAGATGCGCACCGGGGCGCGCGAGAACATTTCGAGCGTGTCGGCGATGCGGCCGTCGGTCGAGTTTTCGAGCGGCACGAGCCCGTAATGGGCATGGCCGCGATTGACCTCTTCGAAGACCGCCGCAATGCTCGCCACCGGAATCAGCTCGGCGGACTGACCGAAGCGATCGAGCGCGGCCAGGTGGCTGTAGCTGTAGTTCGGCCCGAGAAACGCCACCTTGAGATGTGATTCCAGGGCCCGCGCTCCACTGATCAGCTCGCGGAACACGGCGCGAATGCAACACTCGGTCAAAGGGCCCTGGTTCATCGCCACGACGCGATTGAGGACTTCCTCCTCGCGGTTGGGTGCGTAGATGGGCTGGCCCTGTTGCTCCTTGATCTTGCCAACCTGCAGCGCCAGTTCGGCGCGCTCGTTCATCAGCTCGATCAACTTGCAATCAATCCGGTCGATTTCGTTGCGCAACCGGGTGAGGTCGGGCGAACGTGGAACCGTGCGAGCCGGCTTGACGGACGTTTTGCCCTTGCCCATGGAGATCGGCTCGCCCTGTCGGGCCCCCCGGAAAAAAGCGCGGCAGCCAGAATGCGGCTGCCGGAAGAAGAAGCGAGTCCCCTTGTAGTTTTGTCGCTAGGGGGTGTCAAGGAGCGGACGGCTCGAAGGCGAGCGCACGGCCAGCGAGGTGATTGACCCACCGGCGAGAAGTGAGCATTACTCGCCAGCGAGGCGGCTCTTGATAGGGATTTCCGGGTTCCCCGTGTTACTGCCAATTTGACAGCAGCAATCGCTCTCGCCTTGGCGGTGTGTCAATATGGCAGCCGCTACGGCAAGCGATTCCGCCTGGCCCGCCAACAAGATTGAAACAGCAACCGTAACCCTCTTCATAACAGCTACTTGCGACACGCCAGAGAACCCGAGGCATGTGCGGCACAGCACTTGCCAGATGTAGCCCTCCATCGCGAGTAAAGGCGACACATCGAGAAAGGAACCTCCTCCATGGCTCAAGGCGAAAAGATCATCGGGATCGATCTCGGCACAACCAACTCGGTGGTGTCCGTGATGGAAGGAAAAGACGCCAAGGTGATCCCCAATGCCGAGGGCAATCGGTTGACCCCCAGCGTCGTGGCGTTCACCGACAAGGGCGAAACGCTCGTCGGTGAGCCTGCGCGTCGGCAGGCGGTGACCAACCCGCGGCGCACCGTTTCGTCGATCAAGCGCTTCATGGGCCGGCGGCACGCCGAGGTCGAAGCCGAAGAGAAGATCGTCCCCTACACGATCACCGGCGGGCCGCAGGAGTACGTGAAAGTCGGGATCGGCGACAAGCAATTCACGCCGCCTGAAGTCTCGGCCAAGGTGCTGCAGAAGCTCAAGGAATCGGCCGAGTCGTACCTGGGCCACAAGGTGAACAAGGCCGTGATCACGGTCCCGGCCTACTTCAACGATGCCCAGCGCCAGGCAACCAAAGACGCCGGGCAGATCGCCGGCCTCGAAGTGGTGCGGATCATCAACGAGCCCACCGCAGCGGCCCTGGCCTATGGCCTCGACAAGAAGGAAGCGGAAAAAATCGTGGTCTTCGACCTCGGCGGCGGGACGTTCGACGTCTCGGTGCTCGAGGTTGCCGAGGGTGTGTTCCGGGTGATCAGCACCAACGGCGACACGCACCTGGGCGGCGACGACTTCGACCAGGCCCTGATCAACTATGTGGCCGACGAGTTCCAGCGCGAGCAAGGTATCGACCTGCGCAAGGACACGATGGCCCTGCAACGCCTGCAGGAAGCCTGCGAAAAGGCCAAGAAAGAACTCAGTTCGTCGGCCACGACCGACATCAATCTGCCGTTCATCACGGCCGACGCGAGC